>JBBQLR010000031.1:0-9313 GCA_038328135.1 Patescibacteria group bacterium
TTGCTTTGAGAAAATCAAATTTTGGCGTTCCTGTCAAAACCGCATATCGCATCAATAGCGTACTTATGGCTAAAGCCATAAGAATGCTTACTCCCATTTTTACTCGATGAAGACCCATGATTTCAGTATAGTATATTTGAAGAATGAGTATTCTCTATCTAAAAAAAACTTCCAGAATTGAAAAACTGTACCTATAAGAGTATACTTCTCCTAACACTATTTGCTGTGTATTTCGTTTTATATACATATGGAACGAGTTAAGATTGATAGAAGGCTGCTTCCTACTGACAATGAACTATTGCAGAAATATAATGAAGATCATCCCGACGCAACTAAATGGGCTATTGCGCAATTTTATATGAACGTTCTCATTCCCTATCACGAACGAATAAAAAGAGGGTTATTAGACCAACTCCCTAGCGATGTGGTAGATGAGCTGAAAGCACGCAGAAGACCTCCTCTGGGCACATATCATGCACCTGTGAATATATATAACAGATCAGGAAAAAAATGATGTGAGCCCACTGTGGACTTGAAACCCAGGAACCAATCCCGACTTCTCGGGACTGCTCTACCGCTTGCGGGATTAGCGTAGGTAAGAAACTATAGTATTTTGAAGAAAAGATAACTGGTGAGCCCACTGGGACTCGGACCCAGAACCAATCCCGACTTCTCGGGACTGCTCTACCGTTTGCGGGATTAGCGTAGGTAAGAAACTATAGTATTTTGAAGAAAAGATAACTGGTGAGCCCACTGTGGACTTCCCGACCCTGAACCAATCCCGACTTCTCGGGACTGCTCTACCGTAGGGATATGCTGAGGTTTATGTGCTTGAAAGAAGATAATTGGTGAGCCCACTGGGACTCGGACCCAGAACCAACAGCTTAAAAGGCTGCTGCTCTACCATTGAGCTATGGACCCTCACCAATTATCTTCTCTAAAACAGATCTGTTCTTTATTTTTTTTAATTGCCTTTCACGTACGACTGATAATCCTCGTGTTGAAAATTCTTCACTGTATAACAAAACCCACGGACGTTTCAACTTTGTATAGTTTGTGTTTCCAAAATTATGTTCTTGAAGACGATTTGTTAAATTGCTTGTGGTTCCGATATAATAAGATTTGTCTTTTTCGCTTCTTAATATATACGTATAAAACACATTGCTTATTTTATCAATATCCGAGCTTTATTTCAAATTTCAATTATCCTTGCTTCTGTTGTTGGCTTTCCCTTATCTGTCTCATTCTTCGGTCATTCACTTTTCGTAATGTTGATGTGAGTACTCTTTTTCTAATTCTCAGAGATATAGGAGTGATTTCCAATAGCTCGTCGTCGTTGATAAAGTCAAGACTTTGTTCAAGTGAAAGTCGTGTTGGAGGAATTACTCCGATTGAAACTCCCTCTCCCGCAGATCTGTTGTTAGTGAGCTGCTTTTCTTTTGAGACGTTTACTTCAATATCATCCATTTTATTTGCTGCTCCAACGACCATGCCTTCATATACTACGTCACCGTGAGCTACAAAGAGAGTTCCGCGGGCTTGTACTTTTCCAATAGCGTAATTTGCCGCTTCCCCACCCTTTACCGATACCAAACTCCCATTTCGCGTATCATCCATTCGGAGCCCCTTTGGAAAGTATCCAAGGAAGAATGAATGAAGAATTGCTGTGCCTCTTGTTTTGGTAAGGAGTGAGTTTCGAATACCGAGCAAATTTTGACTTGCAATCCTATAGACAATGCGGTTTCTATTATCCCCTTCTTTCTTCATGTCAAGCATTGATGCTTTTCGTTTTCCCATTTCTTCGGTGATGACACCAAAATACTGTTCTTCAACTTCAATCGTAACTTCTTCGTATGGTTCACAAATTTCTCCGTTGATGGTTTTGTAAATCACTTGCGGTTTGCTTACTTCCATCTCATACCCCTCTCGTCTCATTTCTTCCAAAAGAACTGCTAAATGCAATTCTCCACGACCGGAAACAATAAATCCAACCCCTTCTGTATCGTCTTCCACTCGAAGTCCTAGATTGGTTTCTACTTCTTTGTACAGACGTTCACGAAGTTGACGAGACGTGCTAAACTTACCTTCTTTTCCTCCAAATGGACTTGTGTTTGGTCCAATACTGATTTTTATTGTAGGATCTTCTACCGTGATATGTGGCATGCTTTGTGGAAACGCTGGGTCACAGACAGTTTGCCCGATGGTAAGGATAGGGATACCAGCAATCGTTGCAATATCTCCGGCGTACGCAACGTCGACTTCGGTCCTATTCAAACCAGAAGTTGTGTACAGTTTTGCAATTCTATTCGTGCCAATCACCTTATCATTTTCTCCAACGACAGCTATATTTTGGTCTTTTTTGATTGTTCCCTGAGTAATTTTTCCGATACATAATTTCCCGACGTAATTATCATAGTCAAGAGTTGAAATCTGCATTTGAAGAGGTTTATCTTCATTCAAAGCAACATTCGGGAATTCTTTCAAAATAGTGTCAAATAAGGGAGATAGGTCTCCGGGGGTTTCGGCAGAATACTTTTCTGGGAGCGTATAAAATGCTTTTCCATCTCGTCCCACGGCAAATAAAGTGATAAATTCAAGAGATGAATCGTCCTGTGCCAAATCAAGGAATAGCGTTTCAATTTCTGCGATAATTTCAAGAGGGCGAGCATCTCGTTTGTCTATTTTGTTGATGACAAGTACAATTTTTAACCCTGCTTCCAGAGCTTTCTTAAGTACGAATTTTGTCTGAGGAAGAGGTCCTTCAGCAGCGTCGACAAGCAGAATGGCGCCTGAGGCCATGGTGATTGTGCGTTCTACTTCTCCACCGAAGTCTGCATGCCCAGGAGTATCGATGATATTAATTTTTGTGTCTTTATAGAAAACGGAGGTATTTTTTGCAAGAATCGTAATGCCGCGCTCGCGCTCCAAGTCGTTTGAATCCATGATGAGTTCTTGGCTCATCTCTTTTTGATTGTCTCTAAATGAATGTGTTTGCTTCAAAAGAGCATCAACAAGGGTTGTTTTTCCGTGATCGACGTGTGCGATGATAACGATATTACGAATCTCCATAGGATTATATTTTGGTGGAATCTGTCAACTTGTTTAAAAGAAGTCGAATGAACTCCAAATTATGAACACATTATTATACACCTTTATAGGGTGTTTTTGGGGGAGAAATGTGATTTTTACGAGTTGCCCAACCTGGACTCGAACCAGGATAATCAGATTCAGAGTCTGATGTCCTACCATTAGACGATCGGGCAAGGGAAGTTTTATTGTATCACAAAGTTGCAAATCTTCCCTTTTACGTATATTAGTTTGTATTGTTTGCCCGAAACATACTTGGAAAGGACTTCATCCTTTAAAACTGCTACCTCAACTTGTTTTTCGTCGAGCGCATCTGTGGGAAGAATTAACACGCCTCGGAATTTACCCTGTATTTGGATGGGGAGTTTCACGACCGTGTTTTTTACGGAAACCTTCGTTTGAACGGGCCAATGAGAAAGATGGATTGACGTTTTTTCATGAAATATATCCCTCCATATTTTTTCTGTCATAAAAGGCGCAAAGGGGGCGATTATCTGGATAAATTTTTTTGCCTCTTCCGTTGACAATTTAGGATTGGCTTCATAGGCATTAAGAAACTCCATTAAAGCAGCTATTGCTGTGTTAAATTTCGTTTGTGAGATATCTTCCCCCACCTTTTGAATCGTCTTATTTAATTTGTTCACTAATTCTGGATCTGACTCTCGACTATCGACTATCGACTCTCGACTCATATACAGTGCCCACACTCTCTTGAGGAATCTATGTCCGCCTTGGAGAGCCGCCGTGGACCATGCAATTTCCATATTAAATGGGGCCATGAACATTTCGTACATTCGCAATGTATCTGCTCCATATTGGGCCACTACATCATCAGGATTGATAGTATTTCCCCAGCTCTTACTCATCTTACGATGATCCTCGGCTAATACCATCCCCACATTCCGAAGACGTAAAAAGGGTTCTGGATAATCAATAAGGCTCGCATCTTTTAATGCTTTTACCCAAAATCGTGCATAAAGAAGATGGAGTACTGCGTGTTCTGCTCCTCCCAAATACCAGTCAACTGGGGGTACATGGGCCATTTTCGCCATCCATTCTTCACGCATCGTCTTCGCCTGGATCCCCGCCTCCGCGGGGATGACGGACTGCGCAAAGCGAATAAAATACCAACAGCTTCCCGCCCAGTTGGGCATGGTGTCTGTTTCTCGTGTGGCTGCTCCACCACAGACGGGACAAATAGTCTCCTTAAATCCTTCGATAGTAGATAGTGGCGATTCCCCTGTATCTGTTGGTTCATACGACGAAGTGTAGGGAAGTTTAAGTGGGAGATTATTTTCCTCAATCATTGTCCACCCACCCACCATTTTATTTTCAATAAATTGCAAAAGCTCAAATTGTTCCTTCGCATCATTTGAACTTGAGCTGAAATGGGCTTTGCCTTTTAACATGTGTACGTTTTCTTTTTCAAATACTTTCTCTGCAAAAACTCTCATATCTTTTGGCATGTATTGGTCATTTTCACCATACACAACAGTTATTTTACGAACGTTCTTTTTTATTAACTCCCAATCTATCGGATGATCATTATATAAATCATATAATGCGTCTGCTGTTTTTTGATCAAATGATTTAGCAAGCGATTTTTTATACTCTTCATTAATTTTGAGGACTGGAGCAACAAGAACGAGCTGATCTATTTTGTGTTGGGAGGCTAAATGAAGAGCTGTTCCTGCTCCGCTTGAATGACCAATAATGATTGATGAGGACTTTAAATATTCTCCAAAGTTGTTGTTCAAAAATTGATTTCTTACGTCATACTTCGCATGGTCTGCATCGGGAAGTGTGGGGCTTGCCGTATCAACACCAGCCGCATTCATATATGTTCGTAGCCAAGGAAACCAGTTTCCCTCTCCGCTGCCCCATGTACCGTGAATAATCAAGATATTAGAATTATTTCCCTTTTTTTCACATGAGTCACAATGGACCATTGGAATAGGCTCGCCCCAATAGCGCTGACGTGAGAAAATCCAATCACGAAGATGGTAAGTGGTTTCTTTTCGTCCTATTTTTTGCTCCACAATCCAATTTTTCATGTCTTGGATAAGCACTTCATTTATTGCTTTTCCTGTAAAGGGTCCTGAATGTACCAAAATACCTGTATTGTCATGTGCATTGATGGGAAGCTTTGGGTCTGTGCGTTTTACTACTTCTTCTAACTGTATTTTATACTTTATTGCAAATTCAAAATCACGCACATCGTGTGCAGAACAACGAATAATCCCTGTTCCAAAGTCCATTAACGCAAAATTTGCAAGCCAAATGGGCATCTCACGCCCAGGATTAAAGGGGTCTTGTGCATAGCGCCCCGTAAATACACCTTTTTTCTCAAACTTATCTGCTGTTCGATCTTGAGAGCTAATTTTTCGAGACTCTTCAATAAATTCGTTCGTATCTTTTTCATGCTTTGTCCCTTTCACAAGCTCTTTTATAAGAGGATGTTCTGGAGCGATTACAATAAATGTATCAGCAAAAAGCCATGCAGGATAGGCGGAAAATGTTTCAATCGGAATGTTAAGATCTTTCACTGTGTGTTTAATAATCACTCCTTCTTTTTTTCCAATCCAGTTTCTTTGCATTTCAAGTATCCCCTTTGGCCAATCAAGGAGTTTTAAGTCACTAAGTAATTGTTCGGCATATGCGGTGATACGGAAAATCCATTGGGGGAGAATTTTTTTCTCAATCACTGTTCCGCACCGTTCATGTGTGCCGTTTGCCAACACTTCTTCCTCAGCAAGTCCTGTTTTACACTTTGGACAAAAATGAATAGGTGTATTTTTCTTATAAAGAAGTCCCGTCTTAAAAAACTGAATAAAAAGCCATTGAGTCCATTTGTAGTATGAAGGATCTGTGGTTGAGAATTCCTTGTTCCAATCGTATGAGAGTCCTAACATATTCATTTGCTTCTTAAAATTGGCTATATTTCCGGGAACCATATCTATTGGGTTTTTTTTCGCTTTTATTGCAGCATTTTCGGCGGGTAGCCCAAATGCATCCCACCCCATCGGATGTAGTACATCTTTACCACTCATTTTAAAGTAGCGAGCCATTACGTCTGTGCCTGTATAGATACGAACGTGTCCAACATGAAGGCCTGCTCCCGATGGATACGGAAACATGGAGAGACAATATGCTTTGTTGTTGGAGATTGAGGATTGGGGATTGGTAGAATATACTTTCTCCTTTTCCCACAAAGCCAACATCCTTGACTCAAACTCACTCGGATTATATTTTGTTTTTTCTTCCATAAATAGTATTTTATTTGTTATCAAACTGCCTCAGTAGATTATACACGTTCTCTTTCTTTTTTTCTGTTACTCGCACATCTACCGCCCCTATTCCTTGTTGACCATACCAAATATGAGCCGAAAGCGGCGCAAGGAGTACCACAACGAGTGTAAGCAAATCTTCTTCCCCATTAATATATAGTTGTTTTATGGCTTTAATATGCCCTATATCAAAAAGTGTATATATAGCTTCTACTGCTTCTTTTTGGATCGTCCCTTTTTCGTTCACAGCGTCATATCGCTCTATTTCTAAAATTGATTTCATCAGATCATTGTTTAGGGCCTTTCGCTGGGTTTTTCCGTCCACTATGGAGATAATGGGGTTAGTATCCATTTTTTTCAGCCCTAAAGTGACCATATCTCCCACAGTACATAGGTATATCGAGCCATGTCTACTGATAGTATCCCTCATTCGTGCTATCTGATGGCTAGATAATCTAGAAAAGGAAGAGAATATGCGGCCCATTGGTTTCCTTAATACACTCCTCAGGGAATCTGGCAGTATTAATTTTTCATTGCTAATTAGATACTTATAATAGTTCCTTCCCTCTCTATCTATTACTCCCTTCCGAATGCGCTCTGAGGATATTTTTTCGTTATTATTGTCATAGACCATTGGAATAGATATGATAGAAAGCGGCTTCATACCAAGCTGGAGTCGCTTTTTATTTATCTTTGTTGCACCTGATAACGTATCTTCAGTGACACAAATCGCGTCAATTGACATATCTGTAAGTGTGGGACCATACATATCAGTAAGTTTATATATGATTACAGATGAATTAAATAAACGGACATTCTCGGCTCGTTTACTGTACGATTCAAGAGATACAATATAAGCTTTATGCCTTACAGTAGCCTTAGTAGTAATGCCGACTGTAACTCGCTCACCACTTTGTAAACACGCTTCGAGGAGTTTTTTGTGACCTATATGGAGGTGATCAAATGTCCCTCCGCAAACCACGTGGCGATACTTCATATAGGGGTATTTTATCAGATTAAAGGACACTCATTGCGAAGCTATTTATTATATACTCAAAGTATGCTCTCTTCTCGTATACGTATTGTCATTGCCCTTTCTCTATCTTTTCTTGTAAGTGGATTTATTATGAAATATGTATCTCATTCTTCAACTGGCGCAACACCATATATTGAGGTTCAGAACGTTGTCTTAGATTTCTCCAATTCGCTCTCTCACTCTCAGGCTCGTCTCATGACTTCGCTACAGTCAATTCATATTCCCGTATTCCCGACATCATCGCCTTCAACGCCATCAATCCCTACCTCCCCACCCCTTCCAAATGAGGCACGGCCAGAACTTCCGCCCACATCTCCTACCGGTCAAGAATGGACTGCGGCCCCCACGCCAGTACCTACCAGTATAGTAAGCTCATCCGGTATATTTCCGACGACAATAATTCCAACTAACCCAATCCCTCCAACGTACACTCCATCAAAAATCCCTCCTACAAATACACCAAAACCGACAAGCGCTCCACTTCCCACCGCAATACCAGAACTTCCGCCTGTTACATCCAATCAACGCCCAGGCTCAAATCTGGAAGAAGTATTTAAGGAAGTATCAAAACGTATGTGTGTACCAGTTGCACTCCTAAAAGCAACCCAGCAGGAAGAATCCGGTCAAAGATACAGAACATTTGCTACCGATAAGTTTTCGCTTGCTAATAGGCTCAACTGGTGGAATGAGTCTTCCACTTCAGAATACGACTACTTTACCGGAGTAGCTTATAGCGCTCAAAGTGGAAAGGCTCCCTCAGATAGTAAATTTCCTGGAAAAGAAATAGCTCATCCTATCCAACCAAATGCGTATGATCAATGGATTATGGGCCCAGAACAGATTTCTCAGCAAGAACAGGATGCCTCAAGAAAAAATACCATAAAAATACTACCCAATAATATTGATAGACGTGTATTATTTGATAACTTCATTATTTACTCCAGTATCACCCTTAACAGAGTAGGGAGTTCTCCACGAACAAGTTGTGATGATTGGCCAGAAGAAACCGTGCGACTTGTCGCAGAAAAACACTATGGTGCTTGCGCCTATTCTGGTGGAAACTATTGTGATGATATTTGGAGACTCTACAAGTCATTTAAATAAATCATCGCGTTACCGAGTAGCTTTTTACTGTTTCCAAAAGCTTCTTTGCTTCTTCGTTTTTCTCGAAATGTTCTCGCACTGGTTGCAATAATTGATTAAGCAGCTTTACGACCGTCACTTTAAGGTCTTGTGGATGAAGCTGTTTTTGTGCAAATGCAGTTTCTAGTTCTGCATATGTTTTGAATTTCAAGGTGCCTCCCCATTTTTCCGGTCGTTCAACTACGAACTCTGCAATATTGAGCCGTTCGAAAGATTCAAAAATTATGTACTTGCAATATTCAAGTACTGGGTTTTCCTTTACATCTCCCTCCAAACAATATGCTTTATTTATTTTTCTTTGAATATCTTCCAACGTGTCCGTCATAAATACTGCAGTGTCAGGTTTGGACTTTGACATTTTGAGTTCTATTGTTCGTTGTAATGCATCAGTTTCAGTTGAAACAGGTTTCCCGAGCCCTCGAAGCATGTGGTGACTTACCACAACAGGTTTCCAATACCCAAGAAGCGGGCCCACTTCTCGGGCAAGCATATTTACTTTTCGTTGATCCATCCCAAGCTGTGTAATTTTCGCGCCAAGCATAAAAATGTCCGCTACCTGCATACACGAATAAATAATATGTGCTCCAGTAAGTTTTTCGAGTGATTCTTCTCTTCCCATCATCTCAGCTGTGCGTATAAATCGCTTTAATGCATTGGATTTTCCCACCTGCACTACGAGTTTCCAATACTCTGGATTTTTCGCCATATCGCTTGCCCACATAAATTCCACATTGGCTAAATCCATTCCACTCGCACGCCA
>JBBQLR010000032.1:0-8990 GCA_038328135.1 Patescibacteria group bacterium
TTATGCCATTTGTTGTATCGTTCCATAAAGACGAGGCCTGGTTCGGCGGATTTCCAAGCAGCTTCGGCAATCAAATTCCAAATGTATCTAGCTTTCACCGTCTTTCGAACAATTACTTTTTTCCCCAATGACTTCCATACGAAAATATCCCCATCCCATTTCTCGTCATATTCCGGGTCTGTTGTGTCAGGGAATACAAGGTCCCAGTCTGCATCTTTTTCGACCGCTTCCATAAGCGAGTCGGAAACACAAACAGAAAGATTTGCGCCGTTAATGCGTTTTAAGTCCTGTTTTACTGTAATAAATTCCTCGATATCTGGATGCCAATCCCAAAGCATCAACATTAAAGCACCACGTCGTGTTCCACCCTGTTGAATAATATCTTTTGTAGCAACAGAGAAAAGTTCTGCCCAATTTATGGGGCCGGAAGAGAAACCATTTACTTTTTTTACACGTGATCCACGAGGACGAAGAGAGGAAAGGTTTATTCCAACGCCACCACCACGTGCCATTATTTCCACCATCTGTTTAAGAGAGTCTAGTATACCTCCACGAGCATCCTTGGGGCTTGGAATAACGAAACAGTTATAGAATGTGACGTCATAACCAGTGCCTGCGCCTGCAAGGATTCTGCCTCCGGGAACATATTTAAAATCCTTCATTGCGTCATTGAATTCTTTTTCCCACTTCTTTTTTCCCTCAGGTGTCTTCTCTTGAGTTGCTACGGCTTTTGATATACGTTTCCACATATCATCCGGTTTTTTTTCGGTAGGTTTGCCCGCATTATCCTTTAAGGAATAACGGTCAAGAAACACTTTTTCTGAGATCCCTGTGAGTTTCATATAAATTTTATAAATAGATAAATATATTAAATAATTTTTCTTAACTGAGTTGTTTTATTTCTTTCTGAAAATCATCCAGTTCCACAAATCGCTTAAAAACGGAAGCAAACCGAATATATGCAATTTTATCCACCACTTTCAATTGTTTTGCAATCAGAGCCCCAATCACTGAGCTATCCGCTTCGGCTGTATCGCGTTGTTTCAAGTCTTGTTCTATGTGGGAAATCATTTTTTCTATTTGGGCTGCAGTAACAACCGTCTTTTCGCATGCTTTTTGTAATCCGAGCCTCACTTTGTCCCGATTGAATCGTTCTCGTTTCCCATCTTTTTTTATGACTAAAATAGGAAATTCTTCTGCCCGTTCATAAGTTGTAAATCTTTTTTGACAGTTCGGACATGAGCGTCTTCTTCTGATTGCAACACCTTCGTCAACAAGTCGTGTTTCGATGACTTCGGTATCGCTATTTTTGCAAAATAAACAATTCATATTTTTAGTGTCAGACAAAACTGTAGAACACTAGAGGTAGAAATACAAGGGGTCAATATAATACATAATATATCACTAAAAATATCTAGCCTTGATTAGCAATGAGAAATATCAGATGCCATATAATATATGAACAGAATGCCCCCTTTAGATGGTATTATATATCTATATATATGCAACCCTATATTTTAGACACAAATTTATTTTTTAATATGCAGGCTGGTCTCAAGTTTGGAGCCACCACTGAGGATGTGATGAGAAACATAACTTTATGTGGAAAACAGGCAAAACTCTATATGCCTCCAAGAATCGTGGAAGAGTTTTTGAGTTTTTTTGAAAATAAGGAACAGGAAGTAATCAAGAAGTTACTGGCAGAGATTACGGTCAAATCTCCCAATATCGACTCTTTTCAATTTCCTGCAGCGGTATTCTATACATTAGTTGATGATATTCGTAATAGAAGCTATCGGGGTCTACGCACAGGAGAAGAGGAGATAGAACAGGCAGCTCATTCATTTATGGGTGCTGAGTCACTTTCAAAAATGGAGTTTCAAAAAAAAGTCGGAGTACAGATAAAAGGATTCAGGGATAGATATCGCCAAGCTACTCGAGTAGGATTTTTGGACAGTGTTGCCGATCTGGATATTATCGTGCTGGCGAAGGAATTGGATGGAGTTGTGGTTTCAACTGATGAAGGACTTCTTAAATGGTCGCGACTTTTTGGGGTGAAAGAGATGTCGGCATCTGTTTTTGGACAGAAGATGGCTGCTCTTGTTCCAGATATTCATCTTCAGGCATAAGATTAGTGAGCCACTCAACTGCTTTATCGGTAAAATTTCGGCGAGGCTTCTCTACATACATAAGATGTTTTGAGAGTATCGAATTTAACTGTGTCATTATTTTTTTGTCAGGAACGATTAAAAATAGATGATAGTAATAAGGGGCATTGCTCACGATAGTAAGCACGTCAAAGTGAAACTTTTTTGTGTAATAAAAGTGAGAAAGAAACTCCCACCGAACCGTAATTCCAGCTGTTTCGATACCGAAGGTAGTGATAAGGTTTTCAACCTCGGGAGGCGGGGTGATGGTGAGTACATAAAAAAGAAAGAGCAATGTTAATATAGGCACAATAAGTATCAGATCACCGAAGAAAAACACAATTAAGCTCAATAGTAAGGCCAAAGCTACATAAAACCGCAAAATACTATTACTTCTTCGTTTATAGGCACGAAGCGGTGCTTTCCAAGAATAAACAAGCTGTGGATTGCTTGTCGGAACGGTACTATCCATACCTCATTGTTCCTTATCAGAAGGTAAAAGTCAAATTGAGTTGCAATATATAGCCTATAATGATATAATACCCTTACTATGGAACAATTCAATAAAGCCCTATCCTTTATTCTCGGCCTCGTGGTCGTTGCAGTTTTTATCGTTGTTGCGAGTGGAAAGTTCAACATAAAAGGACTAAACATTCCAAAAGCAAACACAGCATCAAATATCACTCCTACTATCACTCCTATATTGTCTCCTAAGCCAACCTCAAAGCCCTGGTTCTCATTTTTCAGTAAGCCAGAAGCTACTCCAACACCTACGCCAAAAGCTAAACCTATTATTGTACAGAAAACCGTCACAAATAACGCAGGAGCCGTGACGCAGCAAGTTCAACAGGACCAAAACTATAAACCATATTCAGTATCAAATAGCAACTCTCCCACATCCATTCCTAATACGGGAGTCCCTATAGTATTATTTCCTCTTTTTGGAGCCTCCTTCATCACAGGAGCTTTCATGAAAAAAGCCGGAAAGAAAGAATAATCCTTTCGATTACTGACTAAAACCGGGTATACGAAGAATCTTCAACCCGATTAGGTTTACGATAAATACTGCTGAAAGCGTTATTATAAGCCCGGTGATTGCGCCGTATATCAATCTTCTTCCGTAATTAAGCTTTTCAGGATCTGCTTGGGAAGTGAGTATTATAAATGCTCCATACATAAGGTAAAGTAGAGCAAGACCTCCTGCAAAGCCTGTAATAACTTCTATTAACTTCTGTACAAAACTTGAGGCACCTGTATTATTGTTGAAACCGACTTGGGTTCCCGAATTGATACATCCCAACATAGTGAATTGCCTTCCTCCTGTCATTGGGTAGAGAGGTGAGTTATCAGGATTAACAAGGAGAGTTTTACATTCATTATTTGGTACAGGATTAGAACTAGGAGGATATAAATTCGGATACAAACATTTAACGCAATTTCCCCAATCACCAGGCCATGCATTAATTATTTTGGTATTATCAAGTGGATCTGGCTTAGTCACTTCACAAATAGGAGTTAAAGGATCTACAATTATGTTTGGGCAGAGACCACATCCATCGCAAGTGGCATATCGATCTACCGCCAACGTAGTCCGAGGAGATATGATGATGACCAACATAAAAGCTGTAATCAATAGAAAAATCTTTCGCATGAAATCAGTATACAAGAACTATACGCCTAAGACAATTTCAACCGATTCGACTATAATGATTGTATGAAGCGGGCGTTTGTTCTGTGTATTTTTTTCCTCTTCTTTTTCTTTCTAGCGTTCCCGTTATATGCGGATCAGCTGGATGATGTGACAAAGCAACTAGAAGACCTT
Source organism: Patescibacteria group bacterium (assembly GCA_038328135.1). Taxonomy (GTDB): domain Bacteria; phylum Patescibacteriota; class Microgenomatia; order UBA1406; family GWC2-37-13; genus JAKBEU01. The sequence goes on from JBBQLR010000032.1 coordinate 3,970, forward strand.
AAAAAAACGTTTTCTGAAATCAATTCTGCAAACCAAACGAATGAAAATCAACTACAAGAGTTGCAGAAAAAACTTGATGGCATTAAAGCTCAAGTATCTTTCGTGGAGCGGGAAATTGAAAAAAAACAAGACCAGGTAACGGAAGGAGAGAAGGCATTTGCCACTCAACAGCTTCTTCTTAATCAGCGCGCGAAATCGTATTACAAAAATATGGGGAAAAATACCTTCTCAATCGTGAATCTTCTACTTTCCGAAAACATATCCCAGTCGTTACAAAATTATTTTTATCAAAAAACTATCGTGGATGAGGACAAAAAAGCCATTATCCGCATCGCGATTTATGTGAAACAAATCAGTGATAAGAAAAAGGAACTCGAAACAGAAAGAGCTCAATTAGCAGTGATTAAAGCGGAAGTAGATTCACAATCAGCATTCCTTGCAGGGGAAGTTACAAAATCAAGAAAATATTTGGGTGAACTCCAAAGTAAAATTGCTTCGCTTACGGCACAGCAACAGTCAATCATAGCGGCCCGTCAAGCCGGCCTCAATCTTCCTCGATCTGCTGGCACATCTCAGGGAGGCTGTGTGGACGACCGAGGTGTTGATCCGGGATTCAGCAACGCATTTGCATTTTTTAGCTATGGCTCAGTTCATCGAGTGGGTATGAACCAGTTTGGTGCTTATGGAAGAGCAAAAAGTGGACAAAGTTATGAAACTATACTTAACGCTTACTATAACAATGTAAAACTTGAATGTCGTAGTTTTCAAAACAACGTGGTTAAAGTTCAGGGGTATGGGGACAAATCTGTTTATGATTATCTGGAAGGAATCGGCGAAATGCCAGAATCATGGGGTAGTTCTGGCGGATATGAAGCACTAAAAGCTCAAGTAGTGGCAGCTGCTTCTTTCGCATACGCATATACTGGTGGTGGTGGAAGTGATATTTGTACAAATCAAGATTGTCAAGTATATCTGGGAAGCAGTAAAGGTGGACGGTGGAAAGATGCTGTAAATGACATAAAGGGAAAATGTGGAGATAATAGTATTCAGGTGATGGTGTCAAACGACACTGGAGAAGTTATTAAGGCATGGTACGCTTCAACCCATGGTGGATATGAATGGACATCAGGAGAAATCTGGGGGAGCCAAAAACCCTGGACCAAGCATATGCAGGACACCTCTTCCGGTGCTGGGAGTTTTTCTGAATTAAATGATCGTGCCTGGGACAAGGAATCTCCTTGGTTTTATTGTGATTGGGGGTCCCGACCTGAAAATAATAAAACAGCTTGGTTAAAGGGGGAGGAAATAGCTGACATTGTAAATGCAATACTCCTTGTACGAGCGGATTCATCCGCAGCCCCTCACGTCGGTCAACCAGATAAACCAACTGGAGATACTTGGAGTCAGGAAAAACTAAGATCGGAACTGAAGAATAAAGGCATCACTCCGTTTACATCAGTTTCCTCTGTTTCAATAAATGCCGATATCGGATTTGGAAAGACAAATGGAGTTACTGTGCAAGGTGATGGTGGATCACAAACATTTGATGGAAAAGAATTCAAAGATTTCTTCAACGTAAGGGCGCCAGCCAATCTTCAAATAGTGAGTCAACTATACAACGTGGAAAGAAAGTAACCGACTTTATTCATAATCAGTTGCACAAGTACCGTTATTACCGTAACCGCAAGGAAAAAAGTTACCCAATTAAATTCAAAATGAAAAATCTTCGTCACGACATAAATAACGAGTATATGGATAAAAAAAATCGAGTAAGAATATACACTGAAAAAATGGATTGTTGCCTGAACCACACGGTTTGAAAATAATTTCCACTGCGAAAGAAGATAAAGAATATTTACACAAAAAATTCCATATGCTAAATGATAGAGGTTTGGAGGATACTTGTTGTCGTACATAAAAAGGGAACGTCCCAAAGGTTTTAAAACGAGTAGAGGGATAACGAAATAGAGAAGGAAAAAAATAGCTGTGATAAGAATATATAGTTTTCTATTTTTAATTAACCGTTCAAATAAATACGTGTAAATAAGGACGATAGACCAGGGAAGCCACATAATAAATCGATAGTAGGGAAGAGGCGTAAATTTCAGGAAAAGGAGGGTAGAGGCGAATGCGAGAAATGAATAGATATAAAACCATACTCTCTTTTTCTCAAAAAGATAGGAGATAAACGGCATGAGAATTGCAAGTTCGATGAAAAGCAGCACTAGCCAATTAAAATCCAAACCACCAATAACAAATACATTTTGCGATAAGTAAGGTAAGTTAAGATATTTCGGTTCTTTAAACGCGAGTAGTAAGCAGTATGCAGCAAAAAAAACGTAGTAAGGGATAATGAGTCGTTTGATTCTTTTCCATAAGTGAGTGAAAAATTCACTCCATCCATACACTTGTTCTTTTAAATAAAATAAGTAGGCGGAACAAAAAATAAACGCAACGACCGCAAACTGACTTAACTCAAGCGTTGCATACGAAATTTTGTTATAGAGGAAGTAAACATTCGTATGAATCAAAATCATGAGGACAATAGAGATACCACGAATATCATCAATTTCGGTCAACCGTTTCTTCATAGAAAGATTATCCCAGAAATAACCGCCAATACCAATAGGTTCTGCTGCAACGTAAACCAATAGTGGTCTACGCTTCCTGTCAATAACACCACTAATATTGGAAAGATGATATGTATTTTCCAAATATGATTTTTCATTATCATATAAATGAGAGCCCCAAATAGAAGTGTCAAAGGAATCCCGAGCTGCGCGATTTCGAGAAGAAAAATATTATGTACCGGTTGTTCGAAAAATGTAGAAAATTTCTGTGGATAATTATGCTGAGCTATAAGATAACTTCCAATCCCCGTCCCTGTGAAGGGCTTGAGAGCAATAATTGAAAGGGACTTTTGGAAAAAATCGGTTCTTTTCTGGAGACTATTTATGTCGCCGGTTATTCCGAGTGTAAAGGTTATGAGGACAATTGCAATAGAAATTTTTGCGAGAAAACACGTCTTACACGTAATTCCATTCCATATTACATACAGAAGATTGATGCCAACGTAAACAACGATAGCAGTCCTTGAAAAAGATATAAGGACGAGGGCGGAAGTAACGAAAAGGAATAGTCGTTTTAAGAATACATTAGATATTCTCGATTGAGTAAGGATAAATACATATATGAGGAGATAAAACCCTCCAAGGGAATTTGGATGAGAGAAAGTGCCATATGGGCGGAGAAATTCTTTTCCGAGAAAATATGCTTTGGCGATTCCGGGCGTAAAAATGGAGAAGGAGCGCTCTCCTAAATAATACCACCAGCCCTGTAAGCTGTGACGGAGGGAAAGTTGTAATAAGGAAAGAACAAGTTCAAAGCATGCCCCCAAAAATAACCCCCATACGAGAGGAGAATATACTACTTTTTTATTTCTGTACAAACGAAAAAAGAAGAAAAGTAAAGTAAACTGCAAAAGGCGGGCAAACCCATACAGCCAGAGGGGTTTTGAAAGAGAAAAAGCGAAATTTATTGCCAACAGTAGAATAAAGAACGAAGTAAATAAAATATTTTTTGTAACCCACTTCTTTATTAAGCCAAGTTGTTCTATGAATTTTTTTAATGAGAAAAAGAGTAAGGGAAGGGAAAGTATGTCAATAAAATAGATTGTTGGCGCAAGATAATCAATGCGTATTCCCGAAAGATAGGAAAATGTGAAAAAAAAATGTTTCCCTAATTGCGAGACTATAAAAAAAGTAAAAGCAAAAATATATAGTGGAAAAATGAGACGGATAAATCGCGAATACATAGGGTTATTGTAGCTGATATAATACGAGAATGGATTATTACAAAGAGAAACAATTTATCATTGAAGTCAACGAACTAGATGAGGTTGTTGGACGAATAGAAAAATGGGAAGCACACAAAAAAGGTATTCTCCACAGAGGATATACGGCCATCATCACATTTGAAGATCAACTAATACTTCAACATCGAAAGCACCCAGTATTCGATAATTTATTCGATTTTTCTTTTTCCTCCCATCCGATATATGTAGGAGAAGAAATCCAAGATAATGTAGTGGCAGTTCTTGAGGGATTGGGAAGAGAGTGGGGAGTGCATGCAGAAGATGTAATCGATGATATTAAACTGGCAAAGAAAATACAGTATAAGGCATTTGACGACGTGTCAGGATTTTATGAACACGAAATCGATCATATTTATACCGTTGAACTAAATAAATTACCGGAACCAAACTATGAATTCGCTTATGGGTTTTATACGATTCATAAAAATAATGCGGAAAAATTAATTGATGCGCGTATTCAGTCCCTCCTTGCCCCTTGGGCTCACAAAATAATCGAAGAGAAGAAGTAGCACTTCCTTTGATACAATAGATTCATGAAAGTGATTAATAGAATGGTAAGTCGTGACTATGAAATACTTGAAACAGTCGAGGCTGGTATCATGTTGAATGGACCAGAAGCAAAGTCAGTATTTTTAAAGCAAATTAATTTAGATGCATCATACGTAAGGTTAAGGGATGGGGAGGCATACTTAGTGAATGCCGATATTCAAAAATATCGATTTGCCGCACAGGAAGAATACGATGCTAAACGTGCCCGTAAACTGCTACTTCATAAAAAAGAACTCCTTAAACTACAGGTAAAAACAGCCTCGAAAGGATTTAGTATCGTTCCCGTATCCTGCTATAGCCAAGGTCCTTATATCAAATTGGAACTCGCACTCGTACGGGGGAGAAGAGATCTCGAAAAGAAAAAAATCCAAAAAAAACAAGAAGTGATACGTGATGAAAAGAGGGAAATGAAGGAATACCTAAAAAGCTGAGCTGTTATAATCAAAATATGAAACTGCCAAAAGAGCTTACTACCGTAACAACTTTTTCCAAGTATGTAGCTTTATCATTGTTTATCTTCCTTCCTATATTTGCATTTATTTTAGGGATGAGATATCAAACAATGTTGACAAATCAATCTCAGCCTATTTTTAGGAAC
>JBBQLR010000033.1:0-8417 GCA_038328135.1 Patescibacteria group bacterium
GATTTGAAAGAAAATGAAAAATTCAAAATCCATACCGAACAAATCCACAAAGCACCAAATTCATTTTCAGATTTATATGTGTCATCTCTTACGAGAGAGAGTTCATCATTTTCCTATTCCGGCTTAATCAGGATTGAGAAAAATGCGCAACTTTCTCATTCATATCAAAAAAATAATAATCTTATCCTTTCAAAAAATGCGTTCGTTGATTCACGCCCTATTCTTGAAATTATGGCAAATGATGTGTTTTGTACCCATGGTTCAACTTCTGGTCCCCTTTCTGCAATTCAATTACAGTATTTGCAGATGAAGGGTTTAAGCAGAAATGAAGCAACTCAACTATCTATTGAAGGATTTAAACAACAGGTATACGATACATTAACGAGTTTGGGTATAAAACAATATGATAAGCGTATTTAAAGTAAAAAAAGATTTTCCTATTTTTAATGATCAACCTGGATTTGTCTATTTAGACTCAACTGCCACAGCCCTCAAGCCTCAATCGGTAATTGATTCGCTTGTGGATTATTATTCCCATTACAGCGCAAACATATTCAGGGGAGTATATGATATTTCGGAAAAAGCTACGGCGCAGTATGAAGATACTCGACTAGTAGTTAAGGATTTTATTTCCGCCTCGTCAGTAAAAGAAATTATATTCACTCGAAATGCGACAGAATCAATAAATCTTTTCGTGAATGGAATAAAAGATACTCTAAAAACAACAGATGAGATTGTTATTACCATAGCCGAACATCACTCAAATTTTGTTCCATGGCAACAACTTGCAAAAAAGAAAGGGCTTAAGTTTACCGTAATGACAAATGACAAATTACAAATGACAAATCAATTTCAAATTACAAATGTTAAAAAATATGTAACTAATAAGACAAAAATTCTTGCAATTACACATGTTTCAAATGTTTTGGGAACGGTGAATCCAATCAAAGACATTATTCAAGAAGCGAAGAAAATCAATCCTGCAATTATTATTCTTGTCGACGGTGCGCAGGCAGTACCACATACAAAGATAGATGTAGTCGACTTGGATTGTGATGCATATGTATTCTCAAGCCATAAGATGTTGGGGCCAACGGGAGTTGGAGTGCTGTATGTAAAAGAGAAACTGCTTGAGACGCTTTCTCCGTATCAATACGGAGGAGATATGATTCGAAATGTTTCAATTGAAGAAACTCTATTTGCGGATTTACCTCACAGATTCGAAGCGGGAACCCCTCATATAGCAGGTGTCATCGCTTTGAAACACGCGATTCGATATTTAGAAAAAATAGGACTCGAATCGATTCACCACCACGGAGTTGAATTGGCTCAACTATGTTATGACACATTGAAAGAACAATTTGGTGAAAAGATAGCCTTAATTGGGCCTGAAAAAAGGGAATCTGGAATAGTGGCTTTTACGCTCAGTGGGATTCATGCTCATGATATAGCGCACCTTCTGAACGAAGATGGAATAGCTGTTCGTGCCGGTCATCACTGCGCAATGCCTTTGCATACCAAATTAGGAATAGGCGCATCAGTACGAGCTAGTTTTTACATCTATAATGGCAAAGATGATGTGGAGAAATTAATTAAGTCTCTACAAAAAGTATTAAGGTTATTTAGCATATAATGCTCATATGACGTCAATATATCAAGAAAAGATTCTACAACATGCTTCAAATCCCCACAATTTTGGGAGGCTCCCGAGCGCCACAAACAAAATTCTTCTTGATAATCCTCTGTGCGGGGACGTAATTCAGTTGGAAGTTGAGGTTGAGGGAAAAATTGTAAAACGAGCGATGTTCACCGGCAAAGGGTGTGCGATTTCAAAAGCAACTGCATCCCTTTTGACTGATGCTGTCCAAGGAATAGCAATTTCTGAGTTGAGAAAATGGGATAAAGCAAGTATCATAAAGATGTTGGGTATAGAGCTTGGACCGAATCGTTTAAAATGTGCATTACTTCCTTTAGAAGCAATGCATAAAGCGATTCAAGCAAAGTATTGATTATGCGTTTATTATAAATATTTTCTAAATACGCTATGGCAGACACCTTATTTGATCCGAACAACCCTTCAGGACCTATTACTGTTGGAAAATTAAAGATGTATGTTGATCGAGACCTCTGTATTGGCGCGGCTACTTGTGTTGCGGTAGCTCCAAAGACATACATCCTCGATAGTGAGGCAAAAGCAGTTTATTTGGAATCTGCACGAACAGACGTACCAGAAACACTCATAGAAGCTGCAAAAGCATGTCCCGTTGCAGCTATTATTATTACTGATGAGACGGGTAAGAAAATATTTCCGGAATAACTATGCAGTTTACTTGGAAAATTGGAGGAGAGGCGGGGTTTGGTATCATGACGACCGGCTTGTTATTTTCCAAAATAGCAGCACGGCGCGGGTATCACATCTTTGATTTCATCGTGTATCCCTCGCTCATCCGAGGTGGTCATAATGCCTATGAGGTCGTCGTTTCGGATGAACCGGTTTCAGCCCTTAAAAAAGATATAGATGTATTAGTATGTCTCAACAAAGAAACATTCGATACACACAAACATCGCCTCGCTCCCAAAGCAAGAATTATTTTCGATCCTGAAGTTTTTTCTCCTGATGGCGATAGTATCGCGATTCCCGTTCCATTTACTTCGATTCTCAAGGAACTTCAAGGACAGGTAATCATGAAAAATACCATTGCGCTTGGAGCGTCTCTTGCGCTTCTTGGAGGAGACCTTAATGAACTAAATTCAATTTTCACTAAACAATTTGCAAAAAAAGGGGCAGAAGTAATATCCCTTAACGAACAGTTCGCCCAAAAAGGGTTCGACGCCGTTGTTTTATCAAATAAAGAACATATACTCTCCTATCTCACAAAAAAAGAAGACAAGAAGAAAATGGTGATGACGGGGAGTGAAGCTTTTGCATATGGAGCAGTTGCGGCTGATTGTCGGTTTTACTGCGCATATCCCATGACGCCTTCTTCAGGAGTGCTTACTTCTCTTGCTTCATGGGGGAAAAAAACTGGAATGGTGGTGCGACATGCAGAGGATGAAATTGCTGTCATTAATTCAGCCCTTGGTGCATCGTTTGCCGGAGTGCGAAGTGCGGTTGGATCATCTGGTGGGGGATTTGCTTTGATGGTAGAGGCGATTTCGATGTCGGGAATTACGGAACTTCCCATTGTCATCTATTTGTCCCAACGGCCTGGACCAGCAACTGGTATGCCTACGTGGACGGAGCAAGGTGAACTTCTTTTTGCGATACACGCCGGTCATGGAGAGTTCCCAAAAATCGTACTTGCTCCCGGAGATCAACAGGAAATGATAGAACTCACGATGAAAGCTTTCGATTTAGCGGATATCTATCAAGTGCCCGTCATTGTCTTGGCTGATATGCTTTTATCTGAATCGCATATGTCCGTTCCCTATGGTGAAATACAAAATGAAGTAAAAAAACATATTCCAAATAGAGGGAAACTCATAACCACTGCTGATGGAACCTATTTGAGATATGCGGTAACAGAGGACGGTGTATCTCCTCGACTCGTTCCCGGCGAAAAAAATACGTTTTATCAGACTAATTCATACGAACATTTGGAAAACGGTCATACCACGGAAAGTGATGTGGAGCGAATTAAACAGGTCGATAAAAGAGCAAAAAAGATGAAGACGTATTTAGCTTCCAACTTTATTGCTCCGAAAATTATCGGCAATTTACAGGCCGCTCAAACCGTCCTAATCGGTTGGGGATCAACCAAAGGTGTAGCAAGCGAAGCCGTAAAGAAAGCGAAGGAAAACGGAAAGGAAATTGCTTATGTGCATTTTTCATATATGTATCCATTGAATAAAGAGAAAGTAAGAGCCCTGATTACAGATAGTTCCAAAAAATATATTCTTGTTGAAAATAATTCAGAAGGCCAACTTGGCAAGTTGTTACAAATGGAACTGGGGGTTTCGCTTGAGAATAAAATAGTGAGATATGATGGAAGACCTCTCACAGTTGAGCAATTAATCGAAAAAATATGAGTACATTACTTGATTTTACCGGATATAAACCCACTTGGTGTCCCGGTTGTGGAAATTGGGGTATTGGGATGGCAATGAAAATGGCCTTAGTTGAGCTCGGCCTGTCTCCTTCTTCTGTTTTGCTTTCTTTCGGTATTGGCTGTTCAGGTAACATGAATGACTTTGTCAATGGATATGCAATGCATGGACTCCATGGAAGAGCAATTGCTACAGCAGTTGGCATGAAACTTGCAAATCATACCCTTCCCGTTTTCGCAGTTGTTGGGGATGGAGACTGTTATGGAGAAGGGGGCAATCACTTCCTCCACGCATGTCGCGGAAACCATGATATAAAAGTAATAATCCACGACAATCGGGTTTATGGACTTACAACGGGCCAAGTAGCTCCAACCGCCATCAAAGGACAAGTATCGAAATCAACTCCATCAGGAATAATTGAGGTTCCAGTTGACCCACTTGCTCTAGCTATCACACAAGGCGCTACATTTGTTGCTCAGACGTTTGCAGGGGATACTAAGCATATGGTAGAAACAATTAAAAAAGCATATCAGCATAGCGGTTTTTCCGTGGTCAATGTACTTCAACCATGTGTTACGTTTGATAAGAAAACCACCTATCAATACTACATGCAACATACATATAAACTCGATGCGAGCTATAACCCTGCTGATAAAATGGCGGCGCTCGGAAAAGCTTTTGAAGTGGCTGAAGAAAAGTATCCATTAGGTGTGATTTTCCAATCTGAAAGGAAAGCATACCATATGGAAGCTGTCACAGATAACGCTGTTCCTCTAATAAATCAATCTCGATTTCTGGATTTCGACGCCCTCGTTGAGGAGTTTATATAAAACCCCTAAAGTTCGCATTTTTACATTGACAATTAGCAAGCATTCTGCTATATTGCTAATGACAGTTAGAAAAGTTGTTACGATTTTTTAAAAAAAATAATATGGTTTTTCTCATGGGACCTAAAGGACCAAAGGCACAAACAATATCATATCCCGTTATCGCAGTTCGAGATGGAATCGTATTTCCGAAGACTGAAAACGTACTTGTATTCGGTCGAGCTAAAAGCATTGCGACCATAAATGAAGCATTAAAACGAGATAAGAAAATGGTCTTGATAATGCAGAAAAATGTAAATGAAGAAGATCCAAAAAAAGAAGATTTATTACAGATTGGGGTCGTTGTGTCGATTGAAAAAACAATAATCGGAGAAAAAGGCGAAGTGAATGCAATGGTGAAGGGAATAGAAAAAGTAAAGATAATAGAATATACCAAAGAAGTTCCCTATTTTGAGGCTACCACAGAGCTGTTAGTCGATGTAGTTGAAACAGGGGATGAGATAAATGCCATGGTGAAATACATTTCTCAACAGATGAAAATTGCCATTAATCACGGTAAGGCAGTAGATTTTGTTTTTCTCATGAATATCTTAAATGTTTCAACCCCAGGAGATTTCTCTTACCAGATAGCTGCCGTGCTTGAACTGAAAGAATCTGAGCGTCAAAAACTGCTTGAAGAAATAAGTCTAAAAAAACGTCTTACATTTGAGGTGGAATATATAAACCGAGAGGTAAAAATTTTGGAAATAGAACAGAATATCTCTGCTAAAACACAGAAAAAATTTGAAAGAGGTATGAAAGAATCTTTCTTAAAAGAAAAGATGAAAACGATTGAAGAAGAATTAGGAGGAGCAGACGACACAAAGGAAGATAAGGAATATGAAATGAAAATGAAAAAAGCAGGAATGCCAGAAGAAGTCGAAAAGAAAGCCTTGAAAGAGCTGAAGCGCTTGAGAGGAATGTCTCAATTTAATCCAGAAACATCGTATGTGAAGAACTATCTTGACTGGCTTGTCGAGTTGCCTTGGAAAAATGATGCAGACAGCACCATAAACGTGAAGGCAGCTGAAATCATTCTTAATGAAGATCATTATGGACTCAAAAAAATAAAGGAACGTATTTTGGAATATCTTGCAGTACTTGAACTTCGAAGATCAAAAGATAGTACAAACGATAAGGGAAAAGACAGCAAGAAAAAAAGCTTTCAACCAACAATCATTTGTTTTGTAGGACCGCCTGGAGTTGGTAAAACGTCACTTGGTCGATCGATTGCGCGTGCATTGGGTCGAAAATTTGTCAAAGTGTCTCTCGGTGGAGTTCGGGATGAAGCTGAAATACGCGGACACAGACGGACATATGTTGGTGCCATGCCTGGCCGGATTATCCAAGGGATAAAACAAGCGGGAACGAAAAACCCCCTTTTTATGCTTGATGAAATTGACAAGATTGGAAGAGATTATCGAGGTGATGCATCTGCCGCATTGCTTGAAGCATTAGATCCAGAACAGAATCATGCGTTTTCAGATCATTATCTGGAAGTACCCTATGATTTATCCGATGTATTTTTTATCACGACTGCAAACATGTTGGATACCATTCCAGATGCATTACGGGATCGACTTGAGATAATACATTTCCCTGGATATACTGTGGAAGAAAAGTTTCATATTGTAAAGCAATATCTCATAAAAAAACAACAAGAAGCGCATAGCGTGAGCGCAAAAGAAGGGTCTATAAATGATAGTGCACTTAAACTAATGATTAGTCGCTATACTCGTGAAGCAGGAGTCCGTGAACTTGAGCGACAGGTCGCGACCGTTTTCCGAAAACGAGCACGAGAACTCGTGGAAAAGAAGGAAATTGTGCCGATTGTAAACGCAGCAAAACTGCCATCCTATCTTGGCCCTTTCAAGTACTCAAATTCGGTACTTGAAACAAAAAATACCATTGGTATGTCAACCGGTTTAGCTTGGACACAAGCCGGAGGCGATGTTCTTTTCATTGAAGTTGCTGTGATGCCAGGAAAAGGCGGTCTTACTCTAACTGGACAACTGGGGGATGTGATGAAAGAATCATGTCAAGCAGCGTTATCTTATATAAGATCCCGTTGGGACAAATTTGGGCTTGAGAAAGATTTTTATCAATCTATTGATATTCATGTACACGTTCCAGAAGGTGCTGTGCCAAAAGACGGACCATCAGCCGGTCTCGCAATCACAACTGCCATGCTTTCTGCACTTACCAAGAATCCATTCCGACGAGATGTCGCAATGACAGGAGAAGTGACACTTCGTGGCCGCGCGCTTGAAATCGGAGGAGTCAAGGAAAAGGTGATAGCAGCACAAACAGCTGGAGTAAAAACAATCATCATGCCAAAAGACAACAAGAAAGATCTGGAAGACATTCCGGAGAATGTAAAAAGTAAATTAAATTTTGTCTTTGTCGAACATGCTGATGAGGTATTTCCGATTGCGCTGGAAAGGAAGATGTAAAAACTAAAACATTTTTTACAGAAGCTTCTCCCGAATCTTGTATACAAGATTATACATTTTGTATACCGTTGGATTAATTACCAAATCATAGCTTGGCGAAAGGCGTAAGAATTTTGTGCCATATCCTTCCTTAAATCGAGTGAATCCAGCCCAAGGATGAGAGTCGGAATAGTTCTCGGGAAGAGAGCCCCACATATCAAATGTTTCCCCTCCAAGAGTCTTGCCTAATTTTATCGCTTCCCACATGAGGAGGTTTGGAGCCATTGCATTTTTATGGAGAAACGATGAGCCTCCGTATAAATAGTAAAATCTTTTTTTGAAATAAAGAAGCTCATATGCAGCTAGGGGAGTTTCATCAAGAAAAGCCACTAATATATGGGCCTGAGTCTCTTTTAACGCGTCCCACATCGTTTTGTGATAGAACGGAGTGTGTCCGTGATATTTTTGTCTTTTGCATGTTTCGAAATACAACTTCTCGAAAATTGAGTATCCATCATCTGTAAACATTTCACGGATTATCACACCCTTTTTTTGGGCGAGCCGAATATTATATCGTGTCTTCGACTTCAAATTTTTCATCAGCTCTTCTTCAGTTGGTCTCAAATCAAGAACCTGTGTCCATTCCGGGAATAGAGCATGGGGAGAATGAAGTAAATTTTTGTTTTCATTCAATACATCTATCGAAAAACTTACATCGTAGTGCACATAAGGTTCTAATTTTACAAAGATAAGATTATTTTTTTTACCAAATTCCAAAAGTTGTCTTAAAACGTCTGTAGTTGGCAGTACTGAGCGGGGAAGATATCCAATTGAAAAAGGGGAGTGAGGAATAGGATGAATTGTAAGTTGATATACATTCTCATTTTCAATGATTCTTTCCACACGAATTCCCATTTTTTTACGTGCTTCACCCCATTCGACTGATTGCATAGGGTGTTGGGCAAGATCATTCATATTTGTATAGTAATTGTATCAAATCAAATAATGAATACATGGAATTTCTCCTAAATAGTAGCTTTCTCATATTTTTCTATTACTTGGTAATATATAT
>JBBQLR010000034.1:0-7881 GCA_038328135.1 Patescibacteria group bacterium
TGCATACTGCAAAAACCAGAGTGTCTTCCTGCGGTCATTTTACGTACAAGATGAAAAACAAGATAAATGATGATGCCCCAAACGAGTAAATTAATTAATAATGAAATCAAACCCTCGGGCCAAAATGACATGTGGTAGTACATTGGTGAATAGTCATTAAAATATCTCATAAATAATAGTATAAATTAATTAATAGAAAGGATTATAATCTCGTATTCTGAAATATACCTGAATATCTCACAAGGAGAGTTCACGTACAACCTCGTAGGTTGTACATGGCTAAATTAATGATAAAATGAAGTTTATGGGTTCACAGAAAAATATCAAATTGCTTGCGTGGTTCAATTTCTTTACCGACTTCAAGTTGTATTCGGCGATTGCTATTTTATACTTCACAAAAGTAACGGGTTCCTTTGCTCTCGGAATGAGCATCTTTTCCATTGCGAATATTGCAGATGCTGTTTTTGAAGTGCCAACCGGCATACTTTCCGATAGGGTAGGGAGAAAAAAGACGGTAGTTTTTGGCACGATTGCGAGCATTATATACGCAATTTGTTTTGCTATAGGTGGATCTTTTTGGATGTTAGCAATTGGTGCAATTTTTCAAGGTCTGTCAGTAGCTTTCTATAGCGGAAATAATGATGCACTCCTTCACGATAGTTTGAAGGAATCTGGGAAAGAAAAAGAATTTCATGATTTTCTAGGAAAACTTAGCTCACTTTTTCAACTTGCGCTCGCAGTTGGCGCGGTGCTCGGCAGCATTCTTGCCAATACTTCCTTTGTGATTGTTATGTGGCTATCGGTTATTCCACAGGTCATATGTTTCTTTATCAGCCTTAAAATGGTTGAACCGAAGGTGCTGTTTACCAAGAGCACCAATATGTATGAACATATGCGAGATGCAATTCAATTATTCAAGTCAAATAAAAAGCTCCGTTTGGTTAGTATTGCAGGAATTATTGGTTCGTCAGTAGGTGAGGCTGCGTTTCAGATGCAAGCCGCATTTTACAACTTACTTTGGCCATTATGGGCTATTGGAATAGCAAAGATGCTTTCTAATGTGGGTGCTATGGTTAGTTTTTATTTAAGTGGAACCTTTATTAATAAATATAAGGAAATTAAAGTAATTCTAATCGGGAATATTTATAGTCGGATAGTCAATTCGATTGCCGTTTTATTTCCCACTCAAGCATCACCTCTTTTATATTCTTCAACCTCGATTTTCTATGGATCGCTTTCTGTTGCAAAAAATTCACTTCTTCAAAAAGAATTCACTCCACATCAACGGGCAACGATAGCATCGCTTAATTCGCTTGCAGAAAGTCTTTGTTTTGCTATTTTTGCATTTATCCTTGGATGGATGGGGGACCGAATTGGTCCCGCAAAGACACTTTTCGTTGCACAATTTTTTTCTTTAATAGGAACATATTTATATTGGAGAGTGTTCCAATATGATAAAAAGACAATCCTGATAGCATCAAAAAATAGTGTTGCATCCAGTAACGACAATAATGTGTTATAATATAAATCTATTTCAAAGACATATTCACCAAAGAGCTTCATATCGCAAAATAAAGCTTCAATCAACAACATGAGCATACTGACATACCAGTTTTCCAACATGAAGAGGGGGTGATATATATGGACAAGAACAAATTATTCGTAGGAAGTTTACCTTGGTCAATCACAAGCGATTCTTTGAAAGCATTATTTGCTGAATTTGGTGAAGTCACCGAAGCTATAATCATCAATGATCGTGAAACAGGGAGATCAAAAGGATTCGGATTTGTAACTTTTGCAAGCCCAGAAGCTGCACAAAAAGCACTCGAATTAAACGGAAAAGAAATCGAAGGTAGAACAATCGTCGTAAACGTTGCAAAACCAAGAGAAGAAAGAACCGGAGGAGGAGACAGTTACAGAAGAGACAGCCGAAGAAGCTACTAAGCGCTCGTTCGTCTCGCTGTGCGAGATGAATACGGCGCTTGGTGACGCATCATTAGGATGCGGCCTAAGCTTTATTTACTCATATCCGTTGTGTGGAGCGCAAGCCTCACACAACGGTTTGGGAGAGCGGTATAATGATTGCACATGATACACAACCCCTCAAGCAATCAATTGGTATGGAATAAATCGGAGGAAGAGGCGTTAAAACAGCTAGGAACTTCGTCTTCCGGGCTTACCGAGCACGAAGCAACCCAAAGGCACAGGCAATACGGAGCAAATATCATCCACAAACGCCACCTTAACGCATTCACCGTGCTTATCCGTCAATTCACTTCAAACCCCCTCATACTCATCCTCGTTGCCGCCACATTCATTTCCTTCCTTTTGGGCGAACGGACAAGCTCATACTACATCTTTGGGACCATTCTGCTCAGCATCGTACTTGGACTGTGGAATGAATACACAGCAGAAAAGACAGTAGACAATCTACTGAAAAAAATATCTCCAACTACTCTTGTTATCCGGAATAACGAGAAAATGCAGATTCCGGCCTCATCGATAACAATAGGGGATATTATCCTCCTCTCCCAAGGTTCGATTATTCCAGCAGATCTCCGCCTCATTGAAACCAATAATTTAGAGGTAAATGAATCCTCTCTCACCGGCGAGTCAAACACTGTTTATAAAAACAGTATGTTGATTGCGAAGGAACCTCAATCAATCGTCGATTATAAAAATATCGGTTTCATGGGTACCCAAGTTGAAAGCGGAGTTGGACGGGGCATGGTAGTGAAAATTGGCAAGGACACAGAATTTGGGAAAATCGCGCAAAGCGTCGTTTTCGTGAAACCCATTACTGAGTTTCAAAAAGGCCTCATGCAATTTGGCAATCTCATCATTTGGATTGTGGTTTTGATTACAATCATGATTTTCGGTGTAAATGCACTTATGGGGCATGCTATCATCGACTCTCTTCTATTTTCACTTGCAATTGCAGTTGGCCTTACGCCGGAGCTTCTTCCCGTCATCGTTACCATTAGCCTTTCCCATGGCGCAGGGATACTTGCAAAACGCCACGTTGTTGCAAAACAGTTGATTGCCATCGAAAACCTAGGAAACATGGATGTGTTATGCACTGATAAAACAGGGACGTTGACCGAAGGGAAAATCGATGTTGTTGACTATTTGGACAAAGACGGGCAAAGAAATGAGTCGGTGATGCATTATTCGCTTCTCTGCAATAGCGCCATTATTCATCATAAAGTTGTGGGCAACGCGATAGATGTAGCTCTCTGGGAGTATTCCCTGAAGAATAAAATCACCCTTGATAAAAAAATACATAAATTAGATGAAGAATCGTTTGATTACATTAAGAAGGCGATGTTTTGTGTTGTGGAAGATACACAGGGTTGTACTCTCATTGTGAAAGGCGCTCCGGACAGTATCCTTGCTTATTGCAACAGCGACACAGATAAGAAAGCTCTTCATAAAAAATTTCTTGATTTAAACTCTAAAGGGTATCGATTGATTGCTATTGCAACGAATAAAGTTGAGAAAAAATCGCATTATTCGTGGGAAGACGTAAAAGATATGGTGTTTGAAGGATCAGTCACTTTTTATGATATTCCCAAAAAGACCGCCAAGGAATCGCTTGCTCAGCTTGCAAGACTCAACGTGCAGACAAAACTTATTACTGGTGATAACGAAATTGTTGCCACTCATGTCTGCTCCCAAGTAGGAATTGACACAAGCCATATAATGCTTGGCTCGGATATAGAGAATTCGACAGATGAGGAACTATCAAAAAAAGTACAAGAAATGACGATTTTTGCGCGCGTTAATCCTCAGCAGAAATTACGCATTATCCTTGCTCTCAAGAAAAATGGGCACGTGGTAGGTTATATGGGGGATGGGATAAACGATATTCCGTCGCTTCACAGTGCTGATGTTGGTATATCGGTCAACTCGGCGGTTGATGTCGCGAAAGACGCGGCAACTATTGTCCTTTTACGGAAAAGTTTATGGGTGCTAGCGGAAGGGATTATTGAAGGAAGAAAGACATTTAACAACACGATTAAATATATCCTCATGGCGACAAGCTCCAATTTCGGCAACATGTTTTCGGCTGCTGGAGCGTCCTTCTTTTTGAACTTTCTCCCGATGACGCCTGCACAAATCCTTTTGACCAACGGCATGTATGATCTGTCCCAGACTAGCATTCCATCTGATAATGTTGACCCAGAAGCGTTACTGAAACCAAAACATTGGAATGTTTCATTCATCAAAAAATATATGCTTTTTTTCGGCCCTTTAAGTTCGTTATTTGATTTTGCGACGTTTGGAATTTTGTATTTTGGCTTCCATGCACGGGGAGCGCTCTTCCAGACGGGGTGGTTTATTGAGTCTATGGCAACTCAGATATTGGTCGTTTTCGTCATCCGAACATTTCGTTCTCCCTTTATCTTGAGTCGTCCTAGCAAGCAGCTTTTAATTAGCTGTGTTGCAATTGTGGCCGTCGCTATCGGGATTCCGTTCACACCTTTTGGGCTTTCGCTTGGTTTTGTACAGCCGCCGGCTGGCTATTTTATTGCGTTGGTAATCCTTGTTGTATCCTATTTATTCCTCGTCGAGATTGTGAAGAGTATTTTCTTACGAAAGATTAGCGAGCAATAAGAGATTTATTATTTAATCAAACTTCGCAGGAACCAGCTGATAAGAGACAACACGATGCTGAAAAGGAGCGCAGACCAAAAACTATCCACATGAAACCCAGGGACGAATGTCGTCACCAAATAAACCATAAGCACATTTATTACGAAGGTAAAAAGGCCAAGAGTTAAAAGTGTCGCAGGGAGTGTGAGAATAAAAAGAATGGGTTTAATAAATGTGTTCACGAGCCCGAGCACCACTGAAACAATGACTGCTGTGAGAAAATTTTCTACTGAGACTCCAGGAAGTACATGAGCTGTAATATAAACTGCAAGGCCATTGACGATAAGATTGATGATTATTCCCATACTCCCATTATACATGTAGGTTCACATTTGTCGATAGGGAGAATTTTCAATCTAATTCAGCAGATTAATAAGGACTTGCCTGGCAATTTCAATGCTTTTTTCTGGAGCGTTTTTCTTCGGATTTATTTCTACTAAATCAATAGAAAGAGAAGGGGAATGAGAAAGAAGTGCAAGAAATGGAATAATTTCTTTGAGGAATATGCCATGTGGTGCAGGGATGCCGGTTGCGCTTACTTCAGTATGGTCGAACGCATCGATGTCGAAACTAACATGGATATGTTTTAACCGTTTTATATATTTGTGCACTTTACTTAGAACCAACTGCTTATTGGTAATAATATCTTCTCGGGAATATACAGGAATATGTTTGGCTTTGAGGAACCGTTGTTCCTCTTCCTCGATATCGAGGTTGCCGATATACAACATATTCTGAGGAAGCAATCTTGTCTTTACCAATGAGTTAATTGGCTGGCTATCCAATTCATCAACAAATGGCCGTACATATATACCGTGGAAATTGCCAGTGGGGCTTGTTTTGAAAAGATGGATATCAGCGTGAGAGTCGATCTGGATATATCCAATTTCACTTAAATCAAATCTGTTTTGTAATGCTAAAAGAGTTGCGAAAGTAATGCTGTGATCTCCACCTATTGTAACCTGCGTTTCTCCCGGTTTTAAATTTACTGATATTAGTTGGGCGAAAACAATTGAACTGGTTGCAATTATGTCTTGATACTGTTCTTTATCGATTTCTTCGGGCTTAGGAAAGTCATAAGAAACGGTAGGTGCGTGATGAAATTGAGCTAAAAATTCGGGTGATAGGATTGCATCTGGGGCATCTTCCACACCCACATTCATATCGGTACTTCTGTAGGGCGGGTTGATGAGGCCAAGTCGCGATTTAGCCTTGAAAAAGCGAATAGTTTTCATAGAGGAATGATTATACCTTTATTTTTCCTCTTGTTGTGTAGAAAAAAACGAGATAATTTTTCCATTTGCCGCACTATAGTTTATGAGGATTGGGCGGCAACACACTTCACAATCTTCGATATATTGTTGTGAATCTACAGATGTATCGATGAGCACCGATATTCGTTCTCCACAATACGGGCATGCAAAAAAATATTCTTCTTCCATTTTCATATTGTATTAAATTTAGATGGTTAATGTGGGTGGGCGAAGTAGATTGTGATTGGGGTGAGGGGGAGGGTTTTGTACTGGATCTATTTAAGAATTAAACATTGTTTTTCAATCCATCTCGCAATCTTATATATCTCCCATTTCTCTTTTTCAATACTTAAAGTGGTCTTTAGCAACTCACTGGAGTTTATATGTATGGGAATAGTATTTACGTGTAGATACACTAATATCGCTACTGCACCCGTCCTTTTATTACCATCTATAAACGCATGGTTCATAATAAGCGCATGCATGAGTGTTGCCGCCTTTTCGAAGTGAGTTTTATAGAGGTCTGCTCCTGAAAAAGTGGTCTGAGGTCGATATACTGCGGACTCCAAGAGTGACAGAGTAAGAATACCTGAAGTACCCCCATATCTTTCAATTTGATCTTCATGTATTACAAGAACTTGTTCAAGAGTGAGATAGATGATAGTATCCATTCAATTTTATTTTTGTGCCAACTCGCCTAAGGCTTTGCTGTACTCCGCATTCACTTTATCAAGAATTTTGAGAAAATGAGCGTTGATAGAAGTGCTATTTGAAGCCGCTTTTGTATGTCGAATAATGAGAGATTTTGTATCCATATCCATCTCGACACGTACATCACTACCGGCCTTGAGTCCTAATTGATTCAAAATTGATTTTGGAATAATAATACCTGTTGAGTTACCTATTTGGATAATTTTCTGTGTCATAGTTATAACATGTTATAACATTTGTGATATGCTGTCAAGTAGTAAATAGATTGCAGGCTCAAATTAATGGTTTTTGGGGTGAGGGAGGGAGCTTCGTACCCGAATTAATTTAATTGCATTATAAATGATGATGAATTTGTAGGTAATACCAAAAGGAGATTGGTATAATGAACGATATATTCTATGAAAATTTATAATTATTCTGAAATTTTCGAATCAAAAAAGAGAGTATTGTTCTTTCCTGCTCCCCGTCGTGGACTCAATCAGGACCCCTGTGTGGGAAAGATATGATTTATAAAATATCTTTGATAAGTTTATGATATTCTTGCTAAGAATATCTAACTATGTTTGAAAAGCTTCAAGAAAAATTAAAAATACGAGTAGATTTAAGTTTTAAGGGTATTCGTTCATTTTTATTTAATACAATACTATTGATATCGTGTTGGTTTGGAATTTGGATTGGATTTTTTTTAATTTATTTTATTGTCACTATACTTTTTCCTGGAGCTTGTGAAACGAATATAAATGGTGTTTGTGAGGTAACTAAATTAACTGATATAAAATTGTCTAATGGAATGTTGCCACTGTTATTTGTAGCAGCGCCGGTTACATATTTAGTTTATAAAAAAGCAAAATGGCTTTTTTATTTAATTTCCCTACCTTCGCTATTACTTGGTATTTTTTCCTTATTATCCTAGTTTGGTAAGATATAAGTAGTAATCATCAATCACTGAATTGACTTAATCAAGATTTTTGTGTGTAAATTGAATATTTTTTATCAAATCCGACATTTAATTTTTCCAGATTTTATCAAATTTTCTTCATCTTTACCTACATCTCTCCATTTTTCACTATGATTTAGAGGATTAACGCCTTCATAATATGTTTCTTTTTGTTCATTAAGTGGTAAATAATTTCTAACATCATCAAAATCAACAAAACCAATTATTCTAGAATCATCACTGTTTTTTCTATTATCACCAAGAACGAAAAGCTTGTGTTCTGGAATTATAATTTTTTGGCAATCTTCAAGGAATAAACCACTT
>JBBQLR010000035.1:0-7694 GCA_038328135.1 Patescibacteria group bacterium
AACCTTCAGTATATCTCGTGCAATGGGAATGGCTACATCGCTCCCTTGTCCCGCTTCTTCCACAAGCACCGTAATAGCAATTTCGGGCTTCGCCCCTGGAGCATACACTTCTGCCCACGCATGGGGAATCCCGCTCTTTGCGTGGCTTTCGGCCGTCCCTGTTTTACAGGCTGTTTGTATGGGTGTGAAATATTTAATATCTCTATTCATCGAAGCTTCAGCAGATGCTTTTTTACTATCGGGGAATTTCTCGAGATCTCTCGCAAATAGCTCTGTGTTTTTTACTTTAAAATCAAAGAGTGGCCATCCGGTTCCTCCTGTTGTGCAGGCTCTCTTCATTCCTTCATTTATTAGGTCGAGTGTACTTTGCTTTATGGGTAATTTCTTACATTCAGGGGCAGCTCCCTTGAGAAGCTGCGGCTTGCATTGAATACCATTATTTGCAAACGGTAATAAGGCGTAGGCCATCTGGAGAGGGGTAGTGGAGAGATACCCCTGCCCAATTGAATAGTTATACGTGTCGCCGGTATACCAGTTCTCCTTGAGAACCTCGCTTTTCCAGAACGGAGACGGAAGGGTTCCTTCAGCCTCGTCAAATCCAATATTAATTGGAGACCCTAAGCCGAACTTTTCAGCCCATGTTTGAATTTTATCCGGCCCCATTGCTTCACCTGCCTTATAGAAATACGTATCGTTTGATCTTTGAATTGCTTTCAGCATGTCAACAGGACCTTCTGTTTTCCCGTATTGCAAGAAATACCAATTCCCGAAGCGAAGCGCGCCAGCCATGACAAATCCATTATCCTGCACGATTGTTTTATCGGTAAAAAAGCCGTCTTCAAGGACGCCAGTCGCAACGATTGGTTTAAATATAGAACCCGGTGGATATACTCCTTCGGTAATCCTATTTAACATGGGTTTATCGATGTTATTAAAAATCTCGCTGACTCTCATATCACCCTTTTCAAAAAAAGTTGGGTCAAAGGAGGGGGAGGAAACAAAAGTGAGTAGTTCACCTGTGGACGGCTTCATGGCAATCACCACACCCCGTCTGCCTTTGAGTGCAATAAATGCTGCACGTTGGAGCTCAATATCGAGGGCAAGTCGTATTGATTTTCCGTCAACGGGAGGAATCACAGCTATAATTCCTTCATTTTTGCCTTGTGCATTGACTTCAATCAACTTTTTTCCAGGGGTACCCCTCAAATCACAATCATAAAGCTTTTCTATCCCCTTTTTCCCTACGCGCTCATTTACTATCAACTTTCGTGGACAGTAGTCTGTACTTATATCTTTTATATCGGCTAGTTGTCGATATCCAATAATGTGTGCCGTCTCCTCCGGAAAATAGTAGATGCGTTCGGAGCGAATAAAATCTTGCGTTTTAGATATCGAAGCATCTTTATTTTCAGCAAGCACAAATCCCTTCCTGTCCAATATCGTCCCATATTTTGGCTCAATTGGAATTTCCTTGATTCTGTTTGACTCTGACAAACGACGATAATAATCTCCTTTTACCACAGTCAAGGTAAAGAGCTTGATGAATAGAATGACAAAAAAAACAATGACTCCAAATGTGAGGATGAGGAATATCGTTTTTCTCGCAGGGTCTTTATTGCCCACAAAATGGATGTCGCTTGTCCTCATCTTGTGAACGGGTGCTATCTTTGAATTGAATAATCGTTTCATTTTTTAGGTATGTTGATTATAATGGTTTACATCACGCGTTTCATGTTATACATTACACGAATCATATGCACAAGGTAGTTATCGTTCGACATGGACTCTCTATTTGGCCAGATAAATTTACTGGTTGGACTGATATCGATCTCGCCCCTATTGGATTGGATGAGACATTTAAATATGGAAAAAAATTGAAGGAGCTTGGATATACGTTTGATATGGGTTTTTCATCAGTGCTTAAGCGAGGAATAAAAACATTATGGAGATTACTTGATGGAATGGACCTCAATTGGATTCCTCTTACCTACGCATGGCAATTGAACGAAAGACATTATGGAGCTTTACAAGGCCTCAATAAAGCAGAGACTGTGGAGAAATATGGTAAAGAACAAGTGCAGCTTTGGAGACGAAGTTATGATGTACGCCCTCCTCAAGTGGAGATAACAGATCCCAACCACCCGTCCCACGATCCACGATATAAAAACCTCAAACCAACCGAATTACCGAGTGGAGAATGTTTAAAGGACACCTATGAACGAGCGGTTCCCTATTGGAATAATACAATCGTCCCATTGGTAAAAGAAGGAAAAAAAATTATTATTTCTGCCCATGGAAATTCAATTCGTGCAATCATGAAACATCTTGATGGTTTGTCGGAGAGCGCTATAATGGAAGTAAATATTCCCTATTGTATTCCTCTTGTATATGAGTTCGACGAAAATATGAAACCGATAAAGCATTATTACCTTGCGTCCGACGAGGAAGTTCAAAAAGTAATTGAGGGAATTAAAAATCAAACAGTAAAAAAATGATAGTAGTTCCTGCGCCTTTGGAAACAATCATCCAAACATTTGAAATAAATGTAAAACGCCTTGTTCCTTTTTATCCGCGTTTTCAAGTAGATATTGCTGATGGGGTCTTTGTCCCAAACAAAACCATTCAGATTTCTGATATTGCACATCTGCATTCCCTCGCCACACCTGAAACCGTTTTTGATTTTCATCTTATGGTCCAAGACCCTCTCAACTATGTAAAAGAGATAAGCGAGCTTCACGGAATAACCCATGGAATTGTCTATATCCACAAATCGGTGTTTCCCCCTCTCCAACAGCTTTTAAGCGGATACCCTCAATTTAAGTTTGGATTAGTGCTGAACCCCGGAGACCTAGTTGAGACAGTGGACAAATCACTCATAATGGGACTTCCTTCTGTTCAAGTAATGACAGTTACTCCTGGGTTTCAGGGAGGCTTTTTCATACAAAATACGCTCACAAAAATTGAACAACTAAGAAAATTGGGCTATGTGGGTGAAATAGCAATCGATGGATCAGTAAATGAAAAGACTCTTCCCTTTATACTTTCCAAGCTATACAAGCCAGATGTATTGGGTGTAGGAAGCTATCTTACACAGTCACCAAAAGAAGATTTAGAAAGAAGGGTGGGAATGTTAAAGCGATCGATCTATCATTTATAACTCTCTCCAGGGGATAAACCGAAGGAAAAATGGTGGATTCCTGAAGGCTGTGATAATATCATGAAAATCCCACTTCCCATTTCCATCCGTATCAAATGGCAAGAGGCGTTTGATGTTTACGCTATTTGCACCTTTTTTGAGTGCTATAAGCGCCTGTCGAGGAATGTACGGATAGCCAAGGAGTACAACTCGATATTGCTGCCCCGGAATAATGTCAGAGATTGTATCTACAGTAATATCCCCTTTCCTCATCGCAAGTCCTTTTTTTGAAAAAACCAACTCCTCTTCCCTGTTGAAAAACTGCACTTCAAAGTTATCTCCATTAGAAACTAACTTCGGGAAAATAGATGTGTGGATTACCAGTTCGGGGAAGGGTTCAATTGTAATCGAGTGTTGTTTCGTCTCTAGTAATACCTTGCCATTCCTTCTGAAGAATAGGGAAACTGTTATTGTTTGGGGTTTTGAGGGAGTTTTTATAGTGACTCCCATTCGGTTTTCCTCCAATGGTTTTATTGTACGGACATCTGATGTGAGTGTTTTCACTTCCGGTGAATCACTCTGGACTGAAATACTATACCCATTTTCTTCGCTCCAAATTGCCTGGCCGGAATTTGTTAAAAATACAGGGAAATGGTACGTGGATCTGGCTATCAGCGTATTTGGGAGAGATATTTCAACTTTTCCTTTTTGCAGTTGTTCCGGTTCCCCCGCTTTCTTGGATAAATCTTTTACGACATCGTATTGGGTTGCAGTCCTACCTTCTTTTATCCATGAAAATCCCGAGAACGGTTGGGAAAGATATTTAAAAACAAAAGGGGTAACGGCTTGCACTCGATTATCTTGTCCCCATATCTGGTCATAGGCTATTCGGAAGTTGTCAGCAATCGTTTCCTCCGATAATTTACCCTCAATCCACCCTGTCTCAGTGATAAAAACCGGGAGCGATTTATCAATGCCAATTTCCTTCAGAAGGCTAAGTTCAAACTCATATCCACGAATTGATTTCTTCCCATTATCCCAAACTGATCCGCTAAACCCAGGATTTGGATATGAGTGCGACGACCATGCTCCTATATAATCTTTAAGGTGCTCATTAACTTGGAACATTTGCCGTATAAATAGTTCCGAGTCTTCAAATTGAGAGGGGCTGGAAGGAGCGGCAGCGTCCATACCGGCCGTCATCACGATATAATTGTCGTCAGCTTGCTTGAGAGCTTTTGCAAAAGCAAGTGCCACTTTTCCATAATTTTCGCTATCCACTTCCCCACCCCATTCGCTCGCATGATTGGGCTCATTAAAAAGTACAATATATCTTTTCTTTATTACCCAATTTAACGAGTTGAGGAAGGTAACCCAATCTTTTGCATCCTTCTCTTCCGCTCGCCTCCACACCTCTCCCTGCGGGCTTGTAGCTAACCGGATAATGGGTATAAGATGCTTCTCTCGCAACTTTTCAAAGATATCTTGCCACTTTCGCGTATCTCGATCATTTTCCTGTATGACAAGCGTCACATACCCCCAGTCACCTTTTTGACTGTTAATCATCGCAGCAGCCTCATTAATATCTTCAGTTGAGGGTTGTAAAAGGGAAATCCCCACCTTATTGTTTTCCTGTGCAAGCACCTGGGGAATAAGTAAGGCTGTAATTAAACAAATAAATAGATAGATGAATGCTTTTTTCATAAATACTTTCTCACTTTTACACCGGCATCCTGAAGAAGTTTTTCACCGAAATTGTCGGTATGTTTGTCATCATATACAACTTCTACAACGCCTGCATTGATCAATGCTTTAGCACATGCTGTGCACGGAGCAACTGTTGAATACAACGTCGTACCCTTTGTCGAAACACCATGATAGGAGGCTTGAATTAAGGCATTCTGTTCTGCGTGAACACAGATGCATAAATCTTTCCGATCCCCCGCCTGTATTTTTCCATTTTCTCTATCCAAACACCTTTGACACCCACCTTCATCACAATCCCTTATCCCAATTGGCGCTCCGTTATAGCCTGTGGTAATGATGCGTTTGTCTAAAGTAAGTATTGCCCCACGGGACCCACGAATGCAGTTTGAGCGTGTCTGGACAATGTGTGCTATTGAAACGAAATAGGCATCCCAGCTGGGTCTTATTATATTTTTCATATGTAAATTATATCATTCCCTAATCTCTAATCACTAACCACTAGCCGCTGGTATAATAAAGGCCACGGGACGTAGTTTCGACCAGAGGTCGATCGCCCTTTGGGCGACAGCAAGAAGGATGGCATGTTTACAACATATATATTGCAAAGCAAGAAAAATGGAAAAAGCTATGTTGGTATGACAGAAAAAGATCCAAAAACTAGATTGGCAGAGCATAATGGGGGAACAAACGATTGGACGAAACACAATCGGCCGTTTAAATTGGTATACTATGAGGTATATCATTGCCGTTTAGATGCACATGCAAGAGAACTTTTTTTAAAATCAGGCGTTGGAAATAGGCTTGTTCAATTATTAATAAAGGAATACGGGACGTAGTTCAGATGGCTAGAACGTCAGGCTGGGGGTCTGAAGGTCGCGAGTTCAAGTCTCGCCGTCCCGACATTATGAAAAAACTTATCGCTTTTGCCATATTTGCACACCCCGACGATGAATCGTTTGGTCCATCAGGAACAATTGCGCTTCTTTCACAAACACATGATGTATATCTATTGTGCGCCACAAAGGGAGAAGCGGGAGAAAATAGTTCACACAAAAAAGGAACTATTTTTGATATCCGTGAAAAGGAGTTAAAAAAATCTGCAGAAATACTCGGAATAAAAGAAGTCTTCTTCCTCGGATTTAAAGATGGAGAACTTCGAAATAATATATATCATCAAGTAGCCGATGAAATACAGAAATACGTTGACAAACTAAAGCCATCTCTTTTTCTTACCGTTGAACCACATGGGGTTTCGGGACATTTGGACCATATTGCGATTTCCTTTATCTCAACATTTGTTTACCGGAGAAGCCCGTCAGTAAAGGAAATTTGGTACAATTGCATAGATAGATTACAGAGCATGGGGACACGAGATTATTTTGTCTATTTTCCTCCAGGATATAAGAATGAAGATATCGACAAGGTTATTGATGTTTCCGCTGTGTGGGACAAAAAAATACAAGCCATTCAAGCTCATGAATCACAAATAAAAGATGGAAAAAGAATATTACTTCAAATGAATACGTTATACATTTTAAGAGGATTTAAAAAACAAGAGTTTTTTCTTGTTTCAAAAAAATAATATGAATTACTACAGTGTCAGCTGGAAACAACTTCACTCTACCACACATGACCTTACGGAAAAAATTCAAGAAAAAGGCATTCCTCTTGACCTCATTGTTGGCATTGCCCGTGGTGGCCTAACCATAGCACATATTGCTTCAGATTTTCTTAAGCTTCCCGTTGCCTCGTTTACCATCTCAAGCTACAAAGATTTTAAACAACTGGAAATATCAGAAATCGATTACCACGTGGGAGGAGATTTAAAAAATAAACACATCCTTCTTATCGACGATGTTTCCGATACTGGAAAGACATTTATCCGCGGGGAAAAATACCTCGTGGAATTGGGTGCTGCCAGTATCACGACTGCCTCACCCTACATTAAGCCTTGGACCAAGCATATGCCCGACTTTTATGTGAAAGAGGTGGATGAATGGATTGTTTTTCCCTATGACATACGAGAAACTGTTGAGGCCCTCCAAACCAATCTTCTCAAAGAAGGAAAAAACCCAGACTTTATAGCTCAACAATTAGCCCTGATCAAGATTCCAACAAAATTTATCACAAAATATTTAACATCGAAATGAATACAATCGAAAAATCTCTTGGAATACTTTCAAAAAAATGTTCTTCTTTCCCGGATACCTTAATGATTCTTGGTTCGGGATGGAATAAAGTATTAGAGGAAATGGATGTGGAACTGAAAATATCATATGAGGAGTTGTTCGATATAAAAACATCCGTTCCGGGCCATAGCGGAGAACTGTTAATCGGAAAAATAGATAATAAACGGGTTGCCTGCATGTCAGGACGGTTCCATATGTATGAGGGGTATTCTGGATATGAAGCAACCATGCCTATTCGATTGTTTGCAAAGCTAGGAATGAAGAATCTTATCCTCACAGCAGCTTGTGGGGCTCTGAACGAAAAATATAAAGTGGGCGATTTTGTAATACTTTCCGATATGATTACGCTTTTTCTAGCGCTAGATAATCCAATTAGAGGAGCGAACTTCGTAGATGTGTCTGAAGTATTTAACATCGAGATGAGAAAAAAAGCGATAAAGATTTGTGTGGAAAACGAAATTCCTTTTCATGAGGGTTCATATGTATATTATCATGGGCCCAATTTTGAAACCCCAGCAGATAAAATGGCTTTGCGATTTTTAGGAGCTGATGTAGTGGGGATGAGTACCGTTCCAGAAACTCTTGTTGCACGTTCATTGAATGTGAATGTCTTAGGCTTTGCTTTTGTTACGAATCTTGCATTTGTTAAACATGACCATAAA
>JBBQLR010000036.1:0-7591 GCA_038328135.1 Patescibacteria group bacterium
CAAACGTTCCATTTGATACATATGCGTTTGCTATAGTATCAATAAATAGATTTACTCCTTTCCCTGCATTTTGCTTTGAAAAATATATATCGTACAATTTCTGAGCATCTACATCTTTAAATTGGGCCACATCTATACCCATCTTCACGAAAAAATTAGCATGCTCTTTTCCGAGCGCGGTTTGCGGCAATGAAGTCATTCTATCGACAATACTTTTTTTCCAAATACTCACTTGGGCACCTTTGTCTTTTTCTTCCTGCGTTTTCCAATAGTCGCCTCTTTCCCGGGTTGACGCCTTGGTCATAAGAGCCACTGTTGGTTCTGTGTTTGTATGATCAAAGTCTGTTTTTAGCTCAACTTTGTGTGATGGATAGAGAGCATCTCCTCCCATAGCTAGCCTACCCTGAAGCCCCAAAAGGGGAGTATAGGATATTTTTTCAGGAGCTTTTAGGCGTATTGGAGGGGAGGGGTTTTCAGCCATGCATACTAGTATACTTTATTAAGTGAGGGGTTTGTATATGTATAATTATATAGATTCCCGATCAGGTCGGGAATGACAATGAAATTATACTTCTTCCATCGTTTCCCACATTTTCTTCGTTTCCCACGCTTTCTCCGTCATTCCCGCATTTTCTTTTGTCATTCCCGCGAAAGCGGGAATCTATACAATTCTCCCTACACATTATTTCATATGGACACAAGAAGAAAGAATGGAAACAATGACAATGAAATTATACTTCTTCCATCGTTTCCCCCAGTAGTTTGAGTACTACTGTTTTTTTGTAGCGACGATCTCCTCGTGAATTAATGCGTATCGCAGGAAGTTTTCCTTTTTTACCCCATCGTTTTATAGTGAGTGAGGAAACGCGTAGAAGGGAAGCAACTTCTCGGATCGTAATTAAATCGGGCAAGTCTGCGAGTGATACCTTTGGAAGTGCTTTGGTTTTGTATGACATGGAACGCATTATAATGATTGTGTTTGACGTTGTCAAGGCGGTCCAGAATTAATGCTCAAATTTAAAATTTGAATTTATATTTTATATGCATTACACTGTGTATTAGTTCATAAAATAAAATAATGAAAAATAGACGAGGGGCAATCACAGCAATTCTTACCGTTGGAGCTCTCGTGGTAGTTGGCGTTACCGCCATTTTTTCCTCATTGAATCTAAATAAAAAGCAAACAACTTCATCAAAAGCAGCAGATGTCTATTTGAGTTGTAATACACAGGATGGGTGTGATCAAGATGAATATAATGGGCTCTGTGAAATAGATTCGTGCACTAAAGACGGATGCTCGAATAATTTATGGCATTGTATAAAAAAAAGTGTAAGTCCACCTCCTGAAAATCCAGCACAACCGGAGCCGACTCACTGTTGTAAATATGTATCTTGTGGTGTGTATGGATGTCCAAAAAGCAAGATATATGTGCACGTATGGCCTAAACCAGCATCTGTTACTACTTGTGCAGCCATGGGAGGGGGAGTAGGCGATTGTAAAGAAACATATAGTGGAGGAGAACAAGAGGTGTGTGTCGCTTCGCCAAGCTGTACATCTGGGGGAGAGCTCTATCCGACTCCAAACCCATCGACTGGAAAGTATAAATGTTGCAAAGTACAGCCGTGTGGAAATGGAGCTGGAGGTTGTAGTACTTCCGATCCAAAACAAGCATGGGTTACGTGGGGTGGAGAATATGAATCCCCCTGTCAAGATAATGGACTTCAATATTGTGATGATTATGTGGGCATAACGGCTGGAGCACATGGGTGTTTCTCGTGTGAGAATGGTGGTGGTGCCGCAAAAAAGCCTCCACTGTGTGGAACATCTGATAGTGGGGGAACATGTGTGGCAGCTAGTCAATGTGGAGGATCTAAGGGTACCATTATCACAGATCAGGGTTGTGCCAACACCGCTCAGACATGCTGTAAAGTAGCCCCTCCACCAATAGTCTATCCTTCAGGGTGTGTGGCGGATATATATGATGGAGATTGTCGCCTAGATGGCAGTCATCCACTTTTAAAAAATCATCCATCTGAACCTGGCAAAACAATGTGTTGCGTAGCTCCCTCAAAGCCTCCACTTGATGATTCAAAAAAATGCAAAGTCAGCACCTTATCGAAAAGTTCCTGCAATAAATTTGCCTACTGCGTTTCACCGATGAAAGTAAATCCAAATAAAGTTTATTATTATTCAAAAGAGGCACAGAAATCATACAGCGATGGAACATGTTCTGATGATAGTGCGTTGTCCAGTTTAGTACTATATTGTTGTATAGCCGACGACCCCCTTAAACCAGATAAACCAGAAAAATGTACGATAGAAGGACAGACTATAAATCCCTTTCCAACAAAGTGCTCGACATATTGTACTGGTGGAAACATAAGCGAATTTTATCAAATATCAACAGGGACATTGTTTAGTTTTTATCGTACTGATACCTGCGCGTTTATTCAAAACTATTCTACTGATGGTCCGGGAGGTCTACCTATCCATTCATCAACTGGAGATCTAAATGATCCTTATAAATCCATAAATCAACATTGTCTTTGTCCCGCTCCACTCGATAAAGAAAAAAAAACTATTGATGAGCCTGTTATACCCGGAGATGTAGGTGACACAACACCTAAGACAACAGCAGATTGTAAATTGAGAGAGACCTGCTGCAATGCGGCAGATTACGGAAAACGAATTAATTGTCCGAGTAATATCAAATCAAGCTGTCAAAGCTATGGATTTCTTGGCAGCATAGATACGTCTTATATATGCCAATCCCACATTGATGAGTGCTGGAAAAATGTAGGAAAATGTGCCATCGCTGGGCAGCAGACAATGTCTACCACCGTCAATGTCCTCGGAATGCAAAAAGTAAGAGCAAATTTCATGACGGCATCTATTGTTAATGTGTGCGTTATGAAAAACGATAATGATTTTTCTACATGTAAAGATTTTACTGCTGAGTTTAATAATAGTATGGTGGGTGACACTTTTTCAAAAACAACCTCGTTTTCCGTATCTGCCGATATGGACTGGCAGTTTTTAAGCTTTCAAGTAGTATTTAAATCAGGAGAATCGTATAAAGATTATAGATGTACAAATAGAGGTTTAGGGTGCTTTTTACCAACACACATGTCAAATCAATCAAGCCCTGATTTTACACTTAATAATGGAACGGTGTTACAAGTAAGTATTAGATAAACCTATGCTACTTTTTATTAAAAGAAAATTAGTGCTCATGAGTGCGCTTTTGGGAAGTTACTTGGTCGTAACCATAGTAAGCCCCCTCATTTTTATAAATAATACGGAGTCCATACGGCCCAATGTTGGACAGTATATCGCCTCAAAAATCACAAGCTTTATAGAAGAAAATAATCCAATGATTGCCCAAAAAACAATAGAGCAACAAAAAGAATTGAAACAAAAAGCTGAAGTTGCTTTAAAAAATTTAGAAACAACACCGTTCAGTGTAGTGACAAAAGGCGTGTATGCAAAGAGCAATGAGATGGCTTCTGTCCGAGAATATGTATTGAATGAAATCGAATGGGTCGAGTATACCTTTGATGTTAAAGGTAAAAAAATAATAATAAAGGTTCCAAAAGGGGAGAGCGCTCCTCCTCTCGGTTTGGCGGAAAAGATGGCTGAGTAGGGAATTAACATAACCCATTGCTTTTTTATAAATTATTCTCTATTCTGAAAGTATGTACCTCGGTCCATTTTACTTTGATACAAAGGAAATTTTTCTTATCTTGGCTGCTATTCTCGTAGGGTGTGCCATGTTCTTTAACTGGCCTCTATATTGGTTTAACCCAAAAATACTCCTCATGCTCATCATCCTCATGCTTATCACCAAGGGGTTGCTTCCTGCCATTCACAACGAGTCATTCTTTATTCTCGCACTTGTCACCATCTTTTTATCTCTCTATTTGCCTCTCTTTCAGATTGTTCTGTTCTACTTCATTTCCTTCGGGTTATTCAGGTTGATGAGGGTTATATAAATAACATCTCTCTAGCAGCTCTTCTTTGTTGATTGTAACCCTATTTGTTTTTTGTTATTATTAAGAATAAACACGAACTTTCCTATGAAATACAAATGGGTTGGATTCTCTCTTTTAATTGTTTCAATGTTCTTTTTATATTCTCCTTCAGTTCGAGCGGTCAATTGCACGGACGCAAATTGCGGTACAACATATAACTGTCCCAATGGGTTTCAAACGGATCGGGCAGGATGCAAAGTGTGCCGATGTGAACCTGCAGTAAAAACATACAAAACATGGAATTTTAATGCGGTAATAGATTGTCCGGCAGGTAAAGTGCTCACTCAGCCGGTCAGATTTTTTTCAGCATCTTGGATAGAGGGCCAAAATCTTCCCAATTATTTCTACTGGGATTATTCCGGATACACAAATGATTTAACAAGAACTTTAACTTTAAAAAACTACACAACAAATGATGTCTTGTATTTCGGAATGGAAAGCAACGTAATGGTTGCCAAAAAATTATATAGTGGTGCTATAGTTCAGGAAGCGTTGGAATTATCACCGACCGGCACACCCGGGCATATAGCTATCGGGTATCAAAAATCATTTAATCCCTATACTTCTATGGCACGATATGCGAGGGAATCGCTGCCGATGGGGACCTACTCCATTCATTTTGCTATACCAGAAGGGTATTCATCCTGGTGCAGCAATCCACCACCCACTCCCACCCCTATTCGGCTTCCCACTCCCATTCCACCTCCTCCAACAGGTGGGTGTGGAAATGGGTGTTTGTCAGGAGAAGAGTGTTATCAACCTCCTATGCCACCCTGTCCCAAGGGAATGGCATGTATCCAAGTCATGCCAAATCCCTATTGTAGACATACTCAAACACCTGATCTCACAGTCCTAAATGGATCAATTACCGTTGACCCTGTTTCTCAAGTAATTGGGAAGGCAGTAAATGTAAAATTTTCACTTATTAATCAAGGATTGGCCGCTGCTACTTCTGCAGAATACTCATATACAAATCAATCAGGAGGCACGAGTACGATAGGCGCTGGAAATACATGTTCAGCATCAACAGTATTGGCTCCTAGAGCTTCTTGTGTTTCTTCATTTGACTTTACGTTTCCTGTCGTTGGAACTAAAACCTTTGCCATTTCAATTGATCCTAATAATAAAGTAGTAGAATCCAACGAAACGAATAATCAATTTTCAAAAACTGTCGTTATTACATCAGTGCCAATTACCTCATCGCCAACCCCTATCGTCGACCCCTGTCCTAAATACAAAGAAGGGGATGCAAACTGTGATCAAAAAATAGACTCTGCAGATTTGGATATGTTTAAAATGTCATTTAATGGTCGAAGTGCTTCGCCGTCTGGTCCATCATTTTTTACGGATTTCAATAAAGATGGCAAGGTTGATTTAGTTGATTTTGAAATTTGGAGAAATTCATTTTATCAATAATATGAAGTATCTTATAAAGAAAATCATCATTACACTCATTGCACTAGGAGTTGGTTTGGGGCTTTGGATGTATATGAACGGGTTTCTTACAAAATCAAAAGCGAATCAAGAAACAGCAACCGTGAGTTTTGCCCCAGCAACTCGTAGGGTAAATGACGGGGATGAAGCAAGCGTAAATGTGTTGGTTAACATGACTGGTGGAGCGACACTATCTGGTGTAGATCTCTCCTTTACTACAACAGGTGACGGCTTGGAATTTAAACGATATATCCTTCCCACAGGATTCACCGAAGAACTTCTTGATATACCAAAAACGATCTCCGATGC
Source organism: Patescibacteria group bacterium (assembly GCA_038328135.1). Classification (GTDB taxonomy): domain Bacteria; phylum Patescibacteriota; class Microgenomatia; order UBA1406; family GWC2-37-13; genus JAKBEU01. The sequence continues at coordinate 5,776 of JBBQLR010000036.1, forward strand.
GGCGCCAAAAAAGCTGCTTCGTCTTGTATTTGTTGCAGCAACAAAAACCACATCCCTCCCTCATTCTGCAACGATTCCTTTATATTTTACCGCTAAGGTTCCCAATGGTAATAGAGCTGCAACTCCTCAAATATCTGTTGATGTGAAAGCCTCGCAAGCCGTAGGGATGGGGGGAGTTGCCTATCAAGTAGCTCTTTCCCAATCAGAACCCAGCTTTAAGGTGGGTTTTAATCCTCCACCCTCAGATTCCGCGACAAGCCTTGAATGTGCCACAGCACGAAATCAAAGTCTTTCCGGATGTGGACAAAATGTATCAATTACGTGGACAGATGCAATAAATGAGGATGGATATAGAATTTCCAGAAATGGTACTCTCTTACAGACAATAAGTAAAAACTCAATTTCTTATACCGACCCCATGTGTAACTTCGCGGCAAACACCTATACGATACAAGCTTTCAATGCTGGTGGTGTAAATGCCAATCCTCCAACCGTTACATGTACCTGTCAGGTGTGTCCAACAAAAGCACCTCCTTCTCCTTCTCCCGTACCACCTCCTGGTTCTGCCGATCTCATGTTCCATGCAGTATTCCCAGATGCCGCATCAAATATTAATCAGATATCTGACGTAAAAGTTACCGTGTTTGACAGAGACGGGAAGAGCATTTGTAATGATGGAATGGACTGCAGAAAAATAGTCACATTCCAACGTGATTTAGCAGCAAGAATGCCAAATACGTTCAATTCACCACGGCTCAGCTACGAATTTGAGAAAAATCAAGCTTATACATTCGTGGTGAAACAAAACCATACCGTTAAGCAAACATATAAACGAGTATATTTAACATGGAAAGATGTACTACAATGTTTTGAGGGAACACAAGATTCCCGCTGTGGAGATTTAATTGGAGATGTGACGCTCCGGCCTCTCTTTTCAGGTGATCTGGACGGTTCAAATAAGATAGATCAAGCAGATCTTGACACTGTGAGTAACGCACTTGGATTAAATGGAGCTGAGGGAGATTTAAATTTCGACGGAAAGACGGATCAAAAAGATGTAAATATTGTGTCAAAAAATTTCGGAAAAAGCGGCATTTAATATGCATAAAAACATACGGATATTCATCATCGGAGCTATTCTTATTACTACGTCTTTATTTGTCGCTTACTGGACGCAACAATATATGCAACGTTCTCGTGCAGATGCATCTGCTCCCATTACATCTTTTTATATTACTGGTTCAAAAGTAAACCCCGGGGAAGCATTTGATCTTATACTCCGTATTAATCCCAACCTCCACCCATTAGATTCGTTTGATATTTCATTCACCTATGATCCAGCAAAAGTTACTCTTAGAGATACAGCGCCAGCAACCATTCTGTCAAATATCACAACTCTCTCTTCTCGGGGAGATGGAGTAGTGGATGTCCAACTCCTCAGTGGTCCTGCAAGTACATCAATTAACACGATTACACATAAAGTCCGGATCTATGCTATTAGCTCACGGCGTTTAAATGGCGAAACCGTGCCTTTTTCCGGTAGCTCTAATATATCAATGGTCAAAGTCTCCTTTAAATTAAATGCTGGGCAGGCAGCTCCCCTTAATTTTAAATGGGTTGATTCGAACACGTTTACCAAAGATGACGAAATCCATATGGAAATACCTGGCCAGGTGGATGCTATTTCAACACCTACGCCTACACCCAAATTGTGTGGAGTCCAGGTATGTACAGTGAGTGCAGCTTGTTATCAACCACCAAATCCCTCGTGTCCTGCTGGAAATAACGGATGTGCGCCAGTAGTTCCCCCCATGAT
>JBBQLR010000037.1:0-7500 GCA_038328135.1 Patescibacteria group bacterium
TGGATTGAGGAAGGGTTTCTCCAAAAGGATATACATAACAAGCTTGCTCCCACTTCACGCCTTTTTGCTCTTCCCCTTCTCGGCGTCATCAAGGCCGGATTCCCTATCCTTGCGGAAGAAAATCATGAATATCTCTCGCTCGATGACTATCTCATTGGCGACCCCGCTTTATCATTTCTTCTCAAGGTAAGTGGAGATTCTATGGAAGGGGTTGGCATTTTTCAAGGAGATATCGTGATAGTTGAACGAAAGAAAGAAGCATCCTTAGGCGCAATCGTACTCGCTCAAATCGATAGAGAATGGACATTAAAAATACTCAGAAGAAATAGGACCACCCGAAAATATTATCTTGTTGCAGCAAACCCCAAATATCCAGATTTTTATCCCCATGAAGACCTTCAGATATTTGGCACTGTGAAAGCAGTTGTTCGCAAATTCAACTGATTTGATTTTCCTAAAAGAAGAGTGAGTGGGCACTTCGCGTGGTCGTGTTTTATCGCTACACAATACTTCCTTCCGTATTCTATAAGAAGATAGGTGAAGTGTAGCCACTCATTCTTCGGAATAAACTTCATCAGATCCCTTTCTATTTTTTCCGGGTCTCCGTTCATTGTGAGACCAAGCACTCTGCTCAGCCGTATTACGTGGGTGTCAACTGCTATCCCCTCAACTATCCCAAATGCATTTCCCAGTACCACATTTGCCGTTTTCCTGCCAACTCCTGGTAGCAGTATCATCTCCGCCATTGTGCGCGGAAGCTCACCGGCATAAGATGTTTTTATAATTTGTGCTGCATCCAAAATATGTCTTGTTTTTGCCCTATAAAATCCTGTGGAAAAAATATCCTGTTCAAATTTCTTAGGTGAAGCACTGATGTAATCATCAAGACAGGTGTATTTTTTAAACAGTTTTTCCGTTACTTTATTCACCATTTTATCCGTACACTGAGCAGATAATATTACTGCTACAAGTAATTCCCAGGGAGATGAATACCGAAGCATTATCTTTGCATGAGGAAACAGTCGCTTAAGTTCGGGAATAATTACCTCTAATCGTTGTTTCTTTGTCATATTATTTGTTCCTGATTATAGCAAGAAGATTGTAATTGAGTATTTTCTCTGCCAGTGCAGGAGATGCCCTGCTTGAGCACTCGAATTATCTCTGTGCGAGTTCATCGGATGCACAAATAGAGAAAATACGAAATACTTACTTAATTTTATATTCTTTTCCCCTCAATACGATAAATCCCTCTTTTTCCAGTTGTGACAGTGCGGTAAACAATCGTTCATCTTTAAATATTTTTTTAAACCCATCTAGAGTCTGGGATTTTAATAATAAAATTTTCAAAATTCCTCCCCGCACCTCCCTCACCGATCCTTCAAATCTCTTTTGTTTTGTGTAGTGTTTACTTCTACTATTTGGATTATCGATTTGAGTTGCAAGATACGCCCCATAATCCATGAGTGCCCAATACCACTCCCGCGCATTATGTGCATCGAGAGTTTTTTCAATGAGGGGTAACAGTTCGAAATCAGTAACAAGCTCCTTATCAGGAAAAAAATGATAGATATACACACGGCGGATATTGGTCTCGATAAACACCACGGGTTTATTAAATGCAAAAGCCGCAATTGAACAGGCTGTCGCAAATCCTACCCCGGGCAGTTCATCAAGAAGGAGGATCTCTTGAGGGAGAATCCCTTTATATGTATCACAGACTATCTGCGACGCCGCCTTAAGGTATAAAGCACGCCGATTATAGCCCATTCCTTGCCACGCCGTAAGTAAAGCGGAGTTCTCTGCCTGAGCAAGTGACCCAAAGTCCGGAAATGCCTTTATGAAAAGGGGATACTTAACCATTACTCGGGAAACCTGAGTCTGTTGCAGCATGACCTCAGAGACGAAGATGTAATAAGGCGAAGTATCCTCCCTCCAAGGCATTGCCCGCTTATTTTTTTTGTAGTACTTCCAAATCGTATCTATGAAGCATACATACATCTTTTCCATTCCCCCATTTTACAACACGCCAAATAATCATTATTGGTAATTTGAAACATATATCCGGCATGCGGACCTTTGCACGGTTACAAGTTGTGAGGGAGGTGGAAAAAACGATGTGCAACGGCGCCGCTGCGGATATATGTGAGAATTACCATAGTTTATTTATTACATCATCATTTTTTCCTTCATGCTCATAAATCCTTCCCGCGTTACCACCACATGGTCCACGACCTCAATTCCCAGTATTTCCCCCGCTTTCACGAGTCGTTTTGTCGTTTCCCTATCTTCATGAGACGGGGTACTGTCGCCTGAAGGATGGTTATGAGAGAGAATAATCTGTCCTGCATGATGCCTCACAGCAGGCTCAAAAACTTCTCTCGGATGAGCAATACTAGCGCTGAGTGATCCAATTGAAATCACTTCTTTCTGAATCATTTGATTGCGTGTATTAAGATAAAACACCACAAAATATTCCTTACTTTTCTCCATCTCGTCCTTCATCAGAAGCCATACGTCCCGAGGGCTCATGATAAGCTTTGTAATTTTATTTCCATATAACCGATGTCCGAGTTCCAAAGTGGCGCAAATTGCACTTATCTTGGCTTTCCCTATGCCGCGTACACCAGCAAACATATCCGGGGTAATATTGTATTTATTCTTATTAATAAGAAGAGAGAGCTCCCCACCAATTTGCATGGCCGATTTGCCCTTCCGCCCCGTACGGATAATAAGAGCCCACAGTTCACTGAGTGTGAGCTTTTCTGCGCCGAATAGATTCAGCTTTTCCTGCGGTTTCATGTCGTTACTTCAACCATTCAACATACGAACAGCCGGTGGCAGATCGCGTGTCCTTATCCCATCCACCTGTAGAACATTTCTTCATGTTTTTTCCAGTAGCTGTTTGTGTCTTCACGAGTTTTGCGCCACATTGTGGGCATTCTTCATCCAATTCTTCAACCGGAGCCTTAAGCCACTCAAAGAAGTTGCATCCGCTTGCGGTTTTTGTTTTTGGATCCCATTTGGATGTAGAACATTTCTTCATCTTCTTATTAAATCGAGTCATCGTCAATACGAGTGGTTCTCCGCATTTTGGACATTTCTCATCCAGTGTCTCCGCTTCAAAAGGCAACCATTTTACAAAATCACACCCTTCAGCTTGTCGTGTTTCATTGTTCCAAGACCCTGTAGAACATCGCTGTAACTTTTTACCTGTTTTTGTTGTAACAACTTCCCCGAGTGCAGCTCCACATTTTGGACATTTTGTTTCATCCTTTGTTTCATCCATAAGATAAATAATGAATTAATAATTTTTTAAGTGACGCACAGTCCTATCATTGTACCATGTATCGTTTTTATTAGCGCAAGGGTTTATAAGCCGCAAAATAGATGGTTTAGGTCTTACCAAAAGGAAATAAACTGCATTAGCGCTCTGCTATTATTTTTTTCGGAGAATCGATGAAAAGCCAAAAAATAGGATGGACACCATCACTATCGTAGCCCCAGCTGGCAAGTTTGCGTAAAAGGAAAGTATCAAGCCGATAAATACGCTTATCATCGCAACAAGCACCGATACAAAAATACTCGTCTTAAATCCCTTTACTATCTGCATCGCGGTGATGACAGGTATTACCATCAAAGCCCCAATAAGAAGAGCTCCCACTATTTTCATAGCAACTGAAACGGTAAGGGCAATAAGTACCATAAATACTCTATTGACCAGTTTCACGTTAATACCACTCGTGCGAGCGCTTTCCTCATCAAATGATGTATACATAAACTCACGATAATACAGGAGAAGGATTGTTGCAATTCCCACACCCAAAATGAGAATAGTCCAGACATCCACTTGAGTCACAGTAGCGATACTTCCAAACAAGTAGGTGAAAAGATTTGTATTAAATCCACTTGCAAGGCTAATTAAAATGAGAGCGAGCGCCAACCCTCCAGGTAAAATCATGGCAAGAGTTGACTCAGCGGATACTCGTTCGCTCGAGCGAATCTCCTCGATGATAAGGGCGATAATTACCGTACAAAGAATGGTGGTTATGAGGGGGTTTACTCCCATTAAAAGCCCGATTGCAACGCCAGTGAGAGCTACATGGGAGAGCGCATCCGCGATAAGAGAGAGCCTTCTTACCACCAAAAAGCTACCTATAAGAGGTGCGATAATTGCCACAATCATCCCTGCCCAAAAGGCTCGCACCATAAAACTATATTGAAAAAGATCAGTGAGAATATGCATCTTCGTGATGAGAATGGTTTATATTACATGTATTCGTTTCGTAGGGAATCGTTTTTTTATCAAGCTGCATCACACAGTGAACCTGATGGGAAATAGTATGCAAATCATGAGAAACAAGAAGAATCGTTAAGTGCATTTCGTGATTAAGTTTTTGCATGAGTGCATAAAATTTTTCCTGCGTTTTTACATCCACTCCAACCGTTGGTTCATCAAGTATGAGTAGTTCTGGTTTCTTAACGAGTGCTCGCGCAATAAACACCCGTTGCTGTTGTCCACCCGATAATTCACGGAGCAATCGTTTCTTGAAAATGAGCATGTCCACAGACGCAAGTGCCTCATCGATGGCCCTGCTGCTTGCTTTTTCCATGCCCACCACTTCCTCAACTGTTATGGGCACGTGCGATACCGAAAGCCCAGCTTTTTGTGGAATATATCCAATTTTCTGCCAATCTGTAAATTTCTCAACAGAAACACCGAATAATGTAACAGTTCCTTTTTGGGGATGTAAAACGCCAAGAATTATCTTAAGAAGAGTGCTCTTCCCCGTGCCATTATGTCCAACTAATCCCACAAAATCCCCCTTTTCGATATTCATATTCAATCCATCCAATACATTTGTTGTTCCATAATCAAAGGATATATTTCGTAAACTAATTATCGAAGGTTTTGAGATATTCATTTGCACTGTAAAGCAATTTTTAAATTTGTGAGATTCTCCCTCTGAAAACTCAAATATGTTTTTCCCATTATCTCATCCTTTTTCGTGAGCCCCTCGATGGGGTTTAAAACAAGTGTTTTTGCCCCCACTTCTCGCGCGAGTGTTTCTGCAGTTGCCGGGCTTACAAGTTGTTCAAAGAAAATATATCCGATTTTGTTCGCATGCGCAAATTTCGTTATATTAACGAGCGTTTGTGCAGACGGCTCCTCCTCGGGCGACAGCCCGGAAATGGCGATTTGGCTCAGGCTATATCGCTTGGCGAGATAGCTGAATGCACTATGTGAAGTAATAATACTTCGCTGTTTACAGCTACTAAGCCCCTCAGTAAAATCTCTATCGAGTAGGTCCAGCTCACTCACCAGTTGCTTGAGATGTGAAGAATAGAGGAGGCGATGTGCAGGATCTTTTTGGATAAGTATCGATGCGACAGTTTCTGCCTCTCGTTTATACAGTACTGGATCCACCCACACATGAACGTCTTTGGAGTCAGTCATAAACGATTCTCCAACAAAATAAAGGGCTGTTTTTTTTGGATCGATATTTGCACGAATCTTATCCGCATACCCTTCCAATCCTCCACCGTTTAAAAGAATGATATCTTGGCTCTCAAGTTTCGCGATATCGCGCGTAGAAGGCTCAAAGTCATGCGGTTCAGTGCCAGATGGGGTAAGATTTGTTACCGTTACTGCCATGCCGCCTATTGTTTTTGCGATAAATTCCAGAGGATAAAATGAGGTTGTTATCTTCAATGTTCTACCCTGCTGCTTCGTAGACGTTGGAGGGTTATAAAATACAAACAATCCCAACAAAAAGATGAGAACGGTTCCAACAATGATTTGTCTGGTTTTTATTGGCATTTTTCGCATGTCCCAAAAAATTCTAATGAATGGCTTTTTATCTTAAAGGATGTTTGTTTTTGTGCTTCTTTAAGGAGCGTGTCCTCGCAAAGCTTCACATCCTTTATGTCTCCACAACTTTGACACACTAAATGATGGTGATGTTCACAATCCGCCAGTTCAAATCGGGCCTCCCGATCGCCCAAGTTTATTTCGCGGGCAATTCCCAGCTCAATAAATCCGGTAAGAATGCGATACACAGTAGCCTTATCGATTGGGCTCTTCTTCAGTTGTACGGCAGTAAGAATTTCTATGACTGTTTGAGGTGTATGTTTTAATACTAAATAGACGTCTTTTTTTTGTGCAGTCAATCGCTGGCCGTGTTCCTTCATTATTTTTTTTATCCTTTCCATGTAGTATATTATTGCAAATCATTTGCAATAAGTCAAGAGGGGACTCTCGCACTATTTATCGAATACCAAATTCATGTGAAATAAACTCTTCACTTATCTGCGGTAGATTATTTGACATATGAAAGATTGTATCAATATGTCCTGAAAATCATATGAATTGAGTGCAATTTATAAATTATGACTTGGTAATAAATGGAGCAAAATATCCGCGTCAAAATACACCATGTCTCTGAAGATTGGTACCGTTTAGATATTTGATTTGATTTCCGCTGATGGCGCAACCATTAGTCTTATATTATAAGGATTGCTTTTGATTTACACTTTCAAATCTGTGAAGGATTTTTATTCATGCTTAAGCCACTTCACCGGTGATTTTGCCGGCTTCGATGAATTTTTTACTGTAGAGCGCCTGTTCTCTCTTCCTCTTTTTTTACCAAAACGTGACTTGAATTATACTATAGGTTATGATATAATACACCCTTATGAACCCAGAAGTACGTACTAATCCTTTGTTGGTTCGATATTTTGCAAATGAAGTGCAAATCGTGCCTGAAGCTCCGAAAAATGGGCCCTTAGGCACTCACTTTGCAGAGCATAGAAAAGGGATAATTAAAAGATCCACGTGGCTTCTTGATTTCACCGATAAACACCCTCTGTTTTATGGTCAATCTTCACCTGATAAGGAAGTACCTCAAGCGAAGGATGTGTTCAGTGGTAGATTGGGGAAAGCACATTTGGAACAATGGAGAGCTCTAGGAGAAGCCGCCGTAAAAGAATCTGCGGCAGCTATGGCTATCTACGGCTATTGGCTTACCAAAGATATTATTAATGGCCTCAGATTTAATGATATACACGATGCGAATCATTACGAAGAAATAGATTCGATTCAGCCCTTCGAAGGTTACCTTGTAAAGAATTCTTTACAAGAATATGCCAAAGATCCGTTATTTAGACGTATGCTGAATTTAATTAAGTTCTCTGCCCAACACCAAGATGCTTTAAACGAAAATGAAAGGCTTGCTATTTTTTCAACTCTCGTAGGCTTCGCGCAGTCCTATACAGATACTGTCGCTAAAGAACAAGTGTTAAAAAAAGGTCAAAAAGGCAATAAGCATGTTATGCGAGATCAAGTGCTTTTATATGCTCTCTACCAATATGATCATGGGTTGCGCCATTATTTGGAAGCACTGAATAATGGTGTACCTCAGAAAGAAAACGAAGAAATAATAATGTAATCTTCCGATGTTAATATCGCTTTTATAAACAGTTCCCCACCGTTGATATTACATC
>JBBQLR010000038.1:0-7121 GCA_038328135.1 Patescibacteria group bacterium
TGCAGATACTGCAGCGACAAAAAGCACAATGCCTTTTCTAATGTACATACGTATATCACTATAATAAGAAATGGTGGTGCTTGTCAAGCCAAAAGAAGCTTTGGAGATTGGCGACTGGTGATTGGCGATTAGATACATAAAAATATGCTGTATTATTAAACTCCAATTACCAATCGCTCATCTCTAACTTATGAAATACGAACGAGCTCCTGAAATTAAAAAAACAATCGAAAAATTGGTACTAGAATTACAGTTTACTCACATCGATGTGACACGCGTTCATTGTATTCGTAGCTTAGATGCAAAAACCAGAGCGTATGCACGCATTTGGGGGATGTCAAAATTATTTTTTGAAGTTGCCGGAATTCGAGCGAACTATATCATTGAGGTTGTGGCAAAGCGCTTTGATAAATTATCCGAACGTGAAAAGATAAAAACTCTCATTCACGAATTAATGCACATCCCAAAAACATTTTCAGGTGCGCTTCTTTCTCATCGCGGTCCTCATCATGCAATCAACGATCGTGAAGTAGAAAAAATAATACGAAGAATCGAAAAATAAAGTATACATACAAAAAGACAAAATCTTCATAGTAAGACATAGTAATATACTTTTGGATATAGATTATTGAGCCTGGGACAATGTCTTGTCGTAGTGTCGATTTGACGAGCCGTGGCGGCAACGCAATAAATTTGCAATCAAATTTAAGCGTTCCAGCAACGATGGAAATTGCTTTGCAATTTCTTACGTTGCGGAGAAGGCGAGATTTCCCCCAAGGGGACTAGCTTTTCTCTACGTTCAAAGCGGCGCGTTCCTCATCTCGCTCGTTTTACCAACAAAATAACCGAGATTGCTCTCGGTTATTTTCTTGGCGGAGAAGGCGAGATTCGAACTCGCGATCCCGAAAACGGGACGGCAGTTTAGTAAACTGCTGCACTCGGCCACTATGCGACTTCTCCATTACTACTATTAGCTTTAAATTATATACCACGCGGAGTTGAAGAGGAGAGAAGTCACTTCAAGGGCGGAGAGTACAGGATTTGAACCTGTGCGAGCATTGCTGCTCAAGGGATTAGCAATCCCTCGCATTGGGCCACTCTGCCAACTCTCCAAAAAAAATCATTGATACGGATTTTCTCGCACTTCTTTGTAAAATTATTGAGAGCTTCTCACCAAACAACATTAAAAATGGTATGCCTATTGGTAATCTTACTTCTCAATTATTTGCCAATATCTACCTGAATGAGTTTGACCAATACATTAAACACATATTAAAAATCAAGCACTATATCAGATATATGGATGATTTTATTATTCTATCCACCAATAAATATTTTTTGATTGATTTAATTCTGAAGATCAAAAACTACCTTAAAGAAAATCTAGATTTGGAACTGCACCCGAACAAAGTAAAAATAGTAAACCTCAATCAAGGAATAGATTTTTTAGGTTACATACTTTTTCCTTATTATATCCTTCCCAGAACTAAAACTAAAAAAAGATTATTAAAAAAAATAAGAGTAAAAATTGAAGATTATAAAAAAGGATTAATTTCTTCAGAATCACTCTATCAAACAATCCAATCATATTTTGGCTATCTCCAACATAGTAATGCATATAAATTAACAGAGAAAATAAAACATATGATATATTCGGAACTTGAAACCTAAAAGCACTATAGTATTTAATCTCATCTTTGATAAAATCAATAAAGACATCTATGACCGAAGTTCCTTTGGGTGCTCAACCAGATAAGGCAAAAGTAGCAGTTAGTTCCATTAATTTGGATGGGGTATTATCAGGCAGTTGGCAAGAACGGATGCGGACGGATAGTTATGAAGATGCATCAGCTTCACTTTTGGAACTTAAAGCTTTACGACAATGGCGTTCTGACGCTCAAAAACATGCCTTAACTCCCTTTTATAAACTACTTGAAACAGCCACCTCTGTAAAAGGAATACCGGTCTCCGATTCTGACAGATCAGTCCTAATGAGCGATTTAGTTGATCGGTTAATGCCGACCGCACAAACTCTATCTCCTCGCTTAAGAGATATATATTTATCTCTTATTTCAGAACTTGACGGATCTCCATATACTCCCCAATTTGAAATGACAACAGAACAACTTTCCAAGTTAAAGGAATCGGGCGATCTAGTCACTTTACTTGACCCTAGCATTCCATGGGCTATAAAACAAAATAGGATGGAGACAAGGGTTCTGGGAGATCTTCGCGGGCGACGTGCTTTAGATAAGAGGGATTCTCAACAATCGTCTCAAAAAACGGAACAAGAAAAGAGCGATGGAGATCAACCTACTTCTCCTCCACCAGCCAGTGACGAAGCAAAGCCCGGAATGGATGAAATGCAAAAAGGCAAAGAAGGCGAAATACCGTCCGCAATATGGACAATTTCTCCTGCATACGGAGGTTATTATAAAGAACAAGTATTTAATCGTTGGGATACTACTACTAATAGTTGGAAAGCTGACTACAATCTTCAGCCTGTTGTTTTTCCTAGTCAACCAAGCGAAGTGTCATCTGATGTAGGTAGTTCCCAATCCAAACCACAATCATTAACAATATCTTGTTCTCAATCAAGCAATGGACAGATAAGAATTCCCATGCCTTATGGATATGATATTGATCCCGCCAGTTATAAGAGTTTTGAATTTCTTAATATCGATCAAAATGGCGATTATATTCTCAAACCTCTTCATAGTGGGGGCACAGAAGAAATATATCTTACAAGAACATCGAGTCCAAGAATAAGAAATTCTGGATCATCTCTTGTTACAATTCCTGGTAATCTTACAGATGAAACGTCCAAAAAGTTAACTGACATTAATGCTTCCAAAAAGGGCAATCTTCGAAAAGCTCAGGCATTGGCTTCTTACACAATGAGACGATTAACCTATTCAAACGACAGTTCTTATAATTCCCGTTATGACAGCGACCCCAAAGGATACATTGGTGCAATAGATGAATTAAAACAAGCTGATTGTGATGTTGCCAATACGTATTTTGCAGCGCTTTGCGGCAAGCTTAATATCCCCGTACGATTTGTTGTGGGTCACATGGTAAAAGGAAAAGATACACAAGGAAATAGCAGAATCACATCAGGTACAGGTCACGCATGGTGTGAAGTATGGAATGAAGCTGAAGCGAAATGGGTGCGAATGGATGCAACGCCTCCTGGAGACCCAAATATGGAAGAAAAACAAGAAAAAGGAGAAAGTGTCCCTGGAGATTACGGAGAACAAGAAGCTTTGGGACCGACAGATGAAGAACTAGCCAAGCTTGAATCTCAACTATCAGAACTCACCGAACGATTGAGTTATACTCCGGCCGAACGGGAATTGGCGGAAGCTACTGGAGTCGATCTTAAAGAAGCAAGGTCGATTGTAAAAGAAATCCAAAAAGCAGAAGGCACTCGGTTAAAAAATGGGGAGTTAGTTAGAGACGTATTATCCCAACTATTTTCTCGCATTGTTGAAACACGAAAAACATCAACGCCGGACTATACTGGTCCCTTAAGAAAAAGAGAGGGAGGAGAAGAAATAGAAGATATTGTTGCTCATATGGTTGGTGTAAGAAGCGGTGAACAAGACCCCATTTCTCGCCAAATCCCCAGCGAAAAAGCTCATCAAGCCGCCTCTTTTGGAGGCTTTGACGTTTATTTTATCGGTGATAAATCAGGATCAATGAGTCAAACAGTTGATGGAGAGGTAAAATGGCAGACACAGCGACAAGCAGAATATCTTATATTATCCAGCCTTTATCGATTTAGTGAAAATTTGAAACGTACCGCTACAATTATGACCGATCCTCTCAGTGTTCGTACTCAAGCGATTTCATTTCGTAATTCCAACGAGATTGATGTTGATAAACCATTATCCTCTGATTTTACTCCGCAAGATAAAGTGAAACTATGGAAAAGTCTTGGAAATCAGGGTTCAGGTAACGGAGATATTGCCGCATTGACACAAATCTATGATCAAATAACTACAGAAGTTGCAGAGACGGAAAAACAAGGAAAAAAAGATAATAGATTGCGGATTGTTATTGCTTGTTCTGATGGGTATCCTGATGATGAACAAAAGGTTCATCAATTAGCAGAAGACCTGGGGAAGTTAAATGCTGTGGTTGTGGGAGTAGGGCTTACCGAAACAGCTGCAAAAGTTCCTATTATTTTTGATACCTCTTATAGTCGTGGCGATATAGCACGTGACATAAATGATTTACCAGCTATTGTTGCAAAACATGTCATTATGGAGGCAGTTCGTTTATTTCCAGATAAATCTCGTGAATCAGTTGAAAGTTTTGTTAAAACAATCCTTTCAAAATTCAAATAAATTTGATATATTTAATATATGACAGAATCCATATCTCCTCCATCTGAAGTAATTTCAACTGCGGGATCAGTTCTGTCAAAGTTAGAAGCTTACGCTTATCCAAAAAAAGCAGAATTGCAACAAAGACAAGTGGGAATGAGATCTTACATTGAAAAAAGGGTTCTTGCTCCCGAGGCTTTAAGTAGCAAAGTTAAATTAGAAGGTAGTTTTGATGATTTAACTCCCCGTGAACGAGCAGATTTGTTATATGAAAAATTAATGAGTCGTAACAAAACTTTACAAACTATTCAAGAAGAACAAAGAAAAAGCCCCGATGCTCAACCTGAGCCCATTGATTCTTATTTGACAAGCGAAATAGATGTTTTATGGTCAGATCCTAAGACTCAAGAAATATTCTTAGATCGATATTCTGAAGCAAGAATGGACGCAAAAAATTATCGATTATCTGAACTTGGAGGTGAGTGGTCAACTGTTAATCAAGCAATTACCGATGTTGAAGTCCAATACGGAGAATTATCGAAAGAATTATTTTTAGGACAGATTTCAAGACCTGATAAACTGTCTGCGGCGCGTGGAAAAGCTACCGTTTTAGCAAAACGACTCATTAAGCTTCGTAATAAGCAGCAGTATATTGTAGGGTTAACAGACGTACCTCATATTCCAGAAAATACTGATGTTGCCTCAATGATTATGTATGACACATTGACAAAATATCATCAAGAAGCACAAGAGGGTTTTGTATGGCTTCCATCGAGAACTACTCTTCTGGAAACAATAAAACAATCATTACGAAATGGTCGTTGGCCGTGGCTTGAGGGTGAGGCTGGAACAGGAAAATCGGAACTAGCTGACGCTGCGGCCCTCCAATTGACCGGCAATGAACCAACACGCATTGCCTGCACAACAAGAACAAATGTAACAAACCTCATTACTGATAAAGATATTGCCAGTCAACAAGCGGGTGGGGGAAGTTTTTTAACATACCAGCCTCTTTTGCAAGCGGCTACCGGTTATGAAAACTCTGTTTCCACAACTCCATCATATCCAACAGGACGAATTGCTCGTTTTGATGAAGCGGGGAGATTGCCTTCAGATTCACCGGCTTATGCCATTATTAAAGAAGCAAGACAAATGAGATCTGGAGAAGCATGGTATGGGAGACGAGTATTGCCCGGTTTTGGTGCAGTATTTACGTCAAATCCTGTGGGACCACGCTATCCGGACCGTCATGAGCCTGATCCGGCTATGCGGCGTGAATTGGCAAAAATTAACGTGGATTATCCACCAATGTCATCTACAGAACCAGAACTTTATGAATTTATGCTGGCAACTTTAATGGATCAAAATCAACACATTACAATATCAGTGGGTGAACTAAGTCCTGCCTATATTCGTAAAAATATTTCCAATGGTGAATCGTTCCCCGATGGACGAAAGGTTATTGCTCAGGAAGATCTTATCGCTGATCCGACTGATATTCGACATGGTGCCCTATACCGTCTTTCTTATGCTGTGCGCGAATTGCAAAACGCATTTAATTATGGAAATGTTAGTTCTATTCCTGAGAGTGCTCTTCGTTTTACATTAGATCAAGAAAAAATTAAAATTGATAAAAATGGAGGGGGCGAACCTTTGACCTTAAGTACTTCGACTATCACTCTTGGAGAGTTGGCCAGCTGGATGAAAGGCTTTAATGAAAGAACATTAAAAGATGATCCTAACTTTCAGACGAAAAGTCTTGGAGAATATATACAACATAAATTAAATTTATATCTTGAGCAGACAGATCCTGATGATAGGGAAAAAATACGAGCAATTTTTGAACACTTCCATCTTTTTGATAAAGTTCAAGTACCCGCAACTGCAGTTCCTTTAACACCAAAAGATATTGGTTACCTTTCACCTCGTGTACCTCGCCCCGTAATTCTTTCCGAACTTAGTGAGAAGAAAACAGACAAACCTCATGTCGAAACACCAAGTCAAGCAAAATATCAAGATATAAGATGTGTTTTTGAAGATGGTCAAAGCCAATTGATTAATCCGCAACCAATGGAGATTGATAAAAAAGGGAAAAAGATGAGTGTTAAAAGCGGAACTTCGTTTATGTTGGACGGTAAAAAATATAAATATATAGGATATTATGAAGAAAAAGTTGTTATTGATACCGGTGAAGGTCTTCATCGACTTATTGATCTAGGTGATATTTGGGAAAAAGGAATTTTTGTTGAATCAGTAGCTAAAGAAGTTTTTGGAGCAGATTTTATTGGTGAAGAAGTAATAAGAACTGTTGAAAATCAGTGTAAATTAGCTGGAATTGATGTTCAATTTACAACTAATAATGTAGACCTTCAGTATACCATTGACCAATTGGAGGCTGCTGGAAAAGAAAAAAAGACAGACAGGGAAAGATTTCTCGTTATGAGGCCATCAGGAGTCAAGTTTAAGGACAATCAAGAAGAATATGATGGGCCGATAACCATTCAGGTTCTAAAAAGATTATTTCAGGATAAGAATCCATTTGGTGACGGAACCCTTATTTACGATAATTCTTGGTGTGAAGGTGAGGATTTTGCTGATCAACCTCTTCAAGCTCGATATGCCATGCCTACGAAAAAATTACTTCCTGAATCACGTAGTAAGAATTGGAACGAACAGGAAAAGCTATTAAAATCAGGCGAATCAAGGCGGGAAGCAGTAGAAACTTTATGGGATACAGTTGCTTATTTTGCTGCGACAAAACAAAGGCTTCTTAGCGACGGATGGGATTGG
>JBBQLR010000039.1:0-7096 GCA_038328135.1 Patescibacteria group bacterium
CCCCATTCGACTGATTGCATAGGGTGTTGGGCAAGATCATTCATATTTGTATAGTAATTGTATCAAATCAAATAATGAATACATGGAATTTCTCCTAAATAGTAGCTTTCTCATATTTTTCTATTACTTGGTAATATATATCCTCTGTTTTTTTCGCAATAGTTGACCAAGAATAGTTATTCCTATGTGTTAGACACCATTTTTTTATTTCCAAAATCCTATTTTTATTGAGGATCAGTTTTTCAAGCGCATCAGCAAGAGCTATGTCATTATTTTTTACCAAAAGGTCTTTTGCAGGATAATCGACAAGACCTTCTTTAAATGAATCATTCATAAACCCCACAATGGGGAGTCCTGCGCTTATTGCTTCCAATATTGCAAGCGGAGCAGCCTCGTTTATGTAGGGCGCACAAAAAATATCAGCTGAGGTGAAATATTTGAACCGTTTTGATCCTATGATTTCTCCAAGATACTGTACATATTTGTTGAGTTTATTGGTTTTAATGTAAGAAATAGCTGTGTCTCTTTCATCGCCATTACCAATGACTGTTACTTTGAATTTTCGTTTGCGATTTTTCAATAGTTGAACCGCTTTGAGTAAATGGAGCACTCCTTTTCTTCCAACAAGTCGGGCTGCAAAAAGGATATTGGGGATTTCATTTATAGTACCTTTCGGTACAAAAGATGCTGTGTCGGCGGCATTTGAAATTATTTTTTTTATCATTTTTTTATCGCATAACGATGTCCAGTTTTCAAACGTTATTTTAGAAACAAAAATTGCACCGTGAGTGTGGGATGAGAAATTTTCCTTGAATAACGGAATAAAGGGTTTGAACATGTTAAATATGGAGTCGTTGTCCCAAGCAGTATGAAATGTGCCTATGGTCGGAATCGATGATTTTTCAAGGACGCTCCATCCAGCAAATGGAATATAAGGTTCGTGCATATGGAGGATATCAAATTTTTCCTTATTGAAATAGTGTTCTGGTTTGTCAAATTCGCTCAATATATGGATATTGCTGTGGTTGCCGTTTGGAAGAGGAAAATATATTTTTTCTCCCATTGACGAATAATAACTAAAGATATTCTCTTTTGGTTTGGGACCGAAGATACGTACGGTATGCCCATTTTTTCTTAATTCCCTACTTAGATATAAAATATGTTCCTGAACACCGCCAGCTTGGATAGGGTTGGATGACATAAACATGGCGATGCGAAGTTTTTTCATTCGATTACGCTTTGTAAAATACGAAGAGTTTCTTTCCCCGTTTCAGACCATGAAAAATTTTTAATCCGTTTTTTTCCAGTACTTATGAGTTTATCTTTTAACTCCTTATCACTTGTAAGAAGTTCCATTTTTTCGACAAGGTCATCCACATTTTTTGGATCGAAATACAGACAAGCTTCTCCTCCTACTTCTGGAAGACTTGAACTGAAGGAAGAAAGTACTGGACATCCATGAGCCATCGCTTCAAGAAGGGGTATCCCAAAACCCTCATATAAAGAGGGGAGAATAAATGCTGAGGCCTTTGTATAAAGGTAATTTTTTTCTTCTTCAGATACAAACCCTGGCAAGAGAATACTATCTTTTAATCCACTGAGCTCAACCTGTTTAAAGATATCTTCATAGAGCCACCCTTTTTTTCCTGCAAGGATGAGTTTAAATTCAGGATGGGTTTTCTTAAACTGAGTAAAAGAAGAGATCAATAGTCCTAAATTTTTTCTTGGTTGTAATGTTCCGATATAGAGGAAAAAAGGACTGTTAATTGAAAGCTTGGGAGGGACACTAGGTTCCTTCAAATATTCATATCCATTGTATACAACGATAATTTTGTCTTCTGAAATGGAATATTCATGCACAATATCTTTCTTGGTTGTTTTGGAGACGGCGATAATCTTGACTACATTTTTCAATGCATAATCTGTCCAGTTCTTCAGTTGATAGAGATCTTTCTTGAGAAATTCATAAGGGAAATAAAGATAGGAGAGATCGTGGATTGTAACCACAGATTTAAAGGGGCAAAATCGTGGAATATAATGTGCTGGCGAAAAAAATACGGATAAAGACTGACCAAATAATTTGTCTATCCATAAATGAAGTGGAAGAAAAAGCTGAGACCACATCATTGGTCCCCACACAATTCTGTATGTGAAAAACTCAGACGATTTAGGAAGGCTTGTTGATGGCTTGTTTCGTAAATATATGATGAAGCGCAATTCTTTTGACGATTGAGAATGAAAATAATGCAACAACTGATGCGTGTACACCGAAACGCCAACCTTATGTTCGACATTTGCTTCATTCCCATCTACGCCGATGATTAAGTTTTTCATTCGTTAAATATGTGCATGCAATGTTTTCATTAATCCCTCGTAATATCGTTTCCAAGTAAAATCTTGTGAAAATATATATCCTTTTTCAGCAAACGCCGATCTTAACTCAGTATCAGTAATGAGTTTTATAAGAGACTCTGAAATTTTTTCCATCGATTGCGGATCAAATAGCAATCCGTGTCCTTCAACCAATTCCTTCAGAGAAGAATTATTTGATGCAGCCACTGCTTTTTTATGCATCATCGCTTCAATCGCTGGATATCCAAATCCTTCCCATAGCGATGGATATACAAAAAATTGACAAAGTGTATACAGTGCATGAAGCTCTGTTTCTGTTACATATCCCGTAAATTTAATATTATCATCCTTCTCAGCGGCCTCATTTTCCCATCCTTTTGGCCCCACTACAACCAACTCCCAATCTTTCTTTTTAGTCAATTTAAATGCTTCAATTAATCGGGAAATATTTTTTCTGGGTTCCTGTTTTCCGACAGATAGAACGAATGGTTTTGTAAGTTGAAGTTTTTTTGAAATCTCATCGAGTATCTTGAGATTTGGTTTCTCTATCGTTACGCCTGAATAGAGAGGAGTAATGTTCTCGATAGGAATAGATAAAAACTTAGCAGCATCTTTTTGAGTAGCTTGAGAAGGAGTAATTATGTAGGTGGATTCCTTTTTTACCCAGGACATCCTCTTTTTTTGAGTTTCGAGTATGATTTTATGTACAGTTTCTGGATAACGGATGTAGGCAAAGTCATGAATGATTGTTGCTTTTTTGCATCTCGCCGGTGGTTCGGTCCAGTCACTACAAATAAACACATCAAGTGGCCCCGTGAATGTCTCAATCGGAATAATATGCAGCGTATTCCATAAAAATGATACCATTGGGGGAGAAAAGGGCAAATGGATGATGGTATGATTAGATTTTTTTATCTTACCGAGGAGTTCAATGTTTATTTTTCCTCGAAGCGAAGAAAAGAAAAATGTCCACTTATTGGACTTATCATACGTAAGAATCGATTCGATGAGGCCTGCAGTAAATCTTCCTACGCCCGTGCCTTCGTATACAACTTGCGAAATATCTATTCCGATGTTCATGATTTTTTTATTTGTTTGTAGACGATTTCCAACTTTTTAGCGATAAATTTCCAGCTATATTCCTTAACCGCCAAATCATATGAGTTTTTCCGAACCGATTCATATAGTTTTTCGTCTTTCAGAATTCTCATCGTTTGTGATAAGAATTCCTCAGGAGTATTGGCGATAAGTACATGTTTTTCATCATACAGATGGAGCCCTTCTACGCCTGTTTGTGAAGAGATAACCGGAAGTCCGCTTGCCATGGCGGCAAGTATCTTTAACCGTGTTCCCCCAGGGCCAAAAATGGGAGCAATAAAAAGAGTGGATGTTTTATAAAGCCGCAATACTGTTTCAGAATCATCCTGTGCTAAGCTAATTATTTCGATGTTTTTACCACTTTTAAGCGGAAGTTTTTTATCCGCATTTTGTCCAGCGACGAGTATCCGAGCTTCAGGGATTTTCTTATGAATCATAGGGGCAATCTTTTCCGCCAGAATTTTTACGGCCTCTGTATTCTGCAACCAATCAAAGTTTCCGATAAAAAGGATTGTCGGCTTTTTTAAATCTTTAGGAATGAGTTTATCTACGAACATTTCATCCCCGGCGCAGTTGGGGATGATGACTGGATTAATGGTTGGTTCAAGAGATCGAATTTCCTTTCTATCGGCTTCTGATACACCACCAACGAGCAATGCCTTTTTCCAGTAATACCGTTCAGCCCGCTTTAATTTCATGATATCCAACATGAATAGAGGTCGTATAAAAAAAGGAAGTGAGTTAACGAAATGTTGGTACACTTTATATTCAATCGTTTGTTCAACTAAAAAAATAGGGGTGGATGTGGCTTTGATATGAGGCATGATATAAAACGTTTCTGCATGAATCACATCGAATTTTTCATTTTTCAAGACTGTATCAACCGCTTGTTTTGCTTCATTTGAATAGTTTCGTACAATAAGGAACGGGTCAGAGGAAGTTATGGCTTTCCAGATAGTTTTTAACTGCCAAGGCTTTTCTGGCCTTTTACAAAGGATAATATTTTTACAGTAGTTTTTCAGAGCTGGAATATACTGTTTATCCTTATCATTTTTATACAACGAAATAAGAGTTATCTCATTATTAATACTCAAGTATTTAAGCAGGTTAAGCGTACGAATCTGTCCACCTGAAGCTGGCGGATAGGGTACATACGGAGTCAACATCAAGATCTTCATAGTGCAAACAGCGCAAATTGGTTGTTTTCGAATAATTTTTCGAACTTCGCCTTAAGCAGTTTGTTTATGATTTCTCGTTTGTCGGTAAGTATATATTGGTACCCCATTTTCTTCATTTCCTCAGGCTCTCGATAGAGAAGAGGCGCTCCTTTTCTATCAGCTAAATAAAGAAGCGTTGTATCTCCCATCCTATCCGCAACCACTTTATCCGTGGGTTTGGTAAATGTCTGGATTATTTTTGCCATGAGTAGCAAATCTTGGGGGATTACATAATATCCCTTTACCTGGTACCAAGAAAAAAGAAACGAAGCAACGAAAATAAGAATTATTATCGGAGTAGTAATGACGGGATGAAGAAATGTTTTCGTAGATTCGATAATGAGACCAACCCCCAAACCTACCGCAAGAGCTATGGCCGGGAAAGCCATTACTTGGTAATACTCATGTTGGACATTTCCCCCTTGAAAAACAAAAATATAAATAAACCCTGCTGCGATGATGCTGAGCGGAAAAAGGGTTTTTTGTTTTCGAATCACTCCAAGAATAAAAAACACTGTTAGATATCCTCCCAAAATAATATTATTCAATCGTTCATAAAAAATCCAGCGGAAAAAAGCAGGTCGGAAAAATATCTCTTTTTGGCCTTCCGACGTATTTACCATTGTTATAAGCCAGCTACTTGCAGGTATTCCTTCGGGATATTTTGTGATGTAATACCGCCATGCGATAAGTGGTGCTGCCGCAATGATGAAGTAGAGAATCACATGAAGCTGTTTCGTAATATTATATTTATATTTTCGTATGAAGAGGATAAGGAGGGGGAGTGCATAGAATACAGTGGTCGGTTTGATAAGAAGCGATACAGAAAATGAAACGAGTGATAAAATAAACCACACAACCTTCTTTTTCTTTGATCTATCTGTAGTGAAAACGTGAAGGAGGAAAAGTGAGAAAACTGCAAGTGCAACAGCTGGTGTTTCAGGCAAAATCACGCGTGAGAAGTAGACAAAAAAAGGCATAATGGCATATGTCAAAGCAGTAAAAATTGCGGCTGGTAATCCAGCCTCAACACGCGCTATGTAATAGAGACAACCGATACAGAGCAATGAGAATAATACGGAAACAATGCGAGCCCATGTTTCAAGTGAGAGGAAAGGCATTGTTGTATGCAACCCCGCGAACATGGCATTGTAAATAGGGAATTCAACAAACCGCAATC
The DNA here is from genome assembly GCA_038328135.1 of Patescibacteria group bacterium. Classification (GTDB taxonomy): domain Bacteria; phylum Patescibacteriota; class Microgenomatia; order UBA1406; family GWC2-37-13; genus JAKBEU01. The sequence continues at coordinate 5,848 of JBBQLR010000039.1, forward strand.
CTTTTGGATTATCGACTCCGGACTGAAGGTTGGACAAATCGTCGTACGTGGGCATCATTAGATTGAAACCGGTTCGTTCGAAGTTCCGTGCAACTGCCGCCGTATCTGCCTGCCTCCATGAATGAAAGTCTGCAAGAGGTGCATCAATATTATATAGACGTACAACGAATGCCACTATCAATATTAGTCCAAGGATGATGTAATCGTTTTTCTTCATTTTGTTGTTTTAACCTGTAGATAACCAACAGCCATTCCCATTACCATCCAAAACATAAATGCAATCTTAGACGCTTCAAATATATCAATCATCGCCGCGTTAATGAGAAGGCCGAAAAATCCTGCCAATATACCGCCAATCACTAGCTGTTCCGGTGTATTTTTCTTTGCAGCAAAGAAGAGGGACAAAAATAGTTTTCCCAAAATAAATACAAAGATTCCTGTTCCTACCAGTCCAAATTCGCCTAGCCATCTCAGATAATCATTATCGGTGGCTTCGGTAATGGCAGATGGTCCTTTTCCAAAAATAGGATATTTAAGAAACGCTTTTATTGCTCGTGGCCACTCAACTTGGAGTCGTGTGGCGACAGAGATATCTGGAATCACGGCTGATACGACCTTCATATTATTATAAGCAGCGTTGAGAAGGTTATTTTCTTCATCCGCTGAAAGCACTTTCCCTGTTTTCTTAGCTTCCTTTCTAATTTCATCCAAGAGATTAAGTCTCACAGCTTGTGCATCTTTTGAATTTATTTTGATTGCACTACTTCCAACATCAACAGCTCTACTATCTGTCCCGGTTTTATCAATGATGTAGTCTCCAACTGGCAAATCGTCTGGCGATAACCTTCTTGGCACTGTTGTCAGCCCAGTAGTTTTATCGATATAAATTTGTTTTGTTTGGAACGAACGATTGATTCGCTGTGTCAAGTTACTTGAAAGCAAGGTCATTCCTACGGTTGCTAGGATAGTTATAACAAGCAGCTTCCATTTTCGATAGAATAGAAGGAAGGGAAATGTGCTAAGTACATACGCTCCATATGACACTCTTGATGCTGCCAAAACTAGATTAGATAAAGCAAGTAAGAAAAGAAGATAAAACCATTTGTTCACTTTTGAGGTAAGAGCCAAGAGCAGAGGGAAGAAGAAGAGCAGGAACGCCGAAAGATCATAGTGTCCTCCGAATGTAGAGGAAATACGCGCCCATGAATCAAGAACGAGCAAATACCCCTTTGCATATTCAGGATTCATA
>JBBQLR010000040.1:0-7053 GCA_038328135.1 Patescibacteria group bacterium
CGGTAAGATAAAATGTATCAGTAATTTTATCAACCGCCGCAGTGGATTGTTTGAGGATAATCTGCATCGATGAGTTAGTGACTATAGCCTTCCCTTCTTCGGTAGATAAGAAATCTTCAACATCTTGTGTGATCGTTGTAAGTCCTAGATGGTATTTTCGTGCTCGTTTGGCGAAACTATGAAGGTAGGCGCCCGAATCCTTATGCTTGATGAGGTACCAAGCTTCGTCCACTATCAAAATCCTTTTTTTGATGTCTTTTCTTACCTTGTTCCATATATAATCTAGCACAATGTACATAGCAACAGGTCGTAAGTTCTCCTCTAGGTCCCGGATTCCAAACACGGTAAAATGATTTTTGATATCAAAATTCGATTTTTGATTGAATATACCTGCTGCAGAACCCATAACAAATTTTTCAAGTCTATTTGCCATTTCCTTTGCTTCAGGTGTTTCCATTCCCATAAATACTTTATACAAATCTTCAAGTAGTGGAGCTGGAAGCTTGAATGTGGTGGGGTCTTGGGTAATACCCACATTTCGATATGTCATAACGAGGGCCCGGTCAAGAAGCGCGTCCTGTGCTGGGGAAATCTCATCTCCCATGATTACGCGAATAAGGGAGTGAAGATCTAAAATCTTATTTGAAAGTTCATCTGCTCCCCCGTTTTCTCCAACTAAATCAAACGGATTTATCTTATACTGCGAAGTTGTGGAGAAAACAACAAACTCTCCGCCCATTGATTGTGTTAACTTTTGATATTCATTTTCAGGGTCTAGAATAATAACATCAATTCCCATCATAAGAAGTCGAAATGCTTCCATCTTCACAAAAAAGCTCTTTCCTCCTCCTGACTTTCCCAAAATAACTGAATTTGCATTTTCAAGCGTGAAACGGTCAAAAATGATAAGACTTCCGTCGTGTTGATTCATACCGTATAAAATTCCTTCGTTTCGAGTGAGTGCAGCTGTAGAAAATGGGAATGTTGTGGCGAGTGAAGTGGTGTCCATATTTCTCCATACGGCCAGCTTATCTGAAAACATAGGGACAGTTGATTTGAATCCTTCTTCATGCTCGAGCGTTGCCTGTTTAGCAATGATAAGAATGGAGGCAAGAGACGAATCGACCTCTTTCGTGATATTGTCTAGCTCATCTTTTGAATCAGCGGGAATAGTGATATACAACCCAAACTGGAAGAACCTCTCACTTCCCTTTGCAAGCTCAGCTTGAAGAGAAAGAGCATCATCAAGAGCGACCTGCACTGTGGGATCAACCACTTTTCCAGCTTTAATTTCGCCTTCTATTGAAGCTTCCATTTCTCCTATTTTCCTCTTGAGTTCGTCCAACACCGTTTTCGATTCTGTGGGATAGATAAACATTGAGATATACAATGGATGGTCAAACGTGATAAGTGAGTAAAGCCAATTAGCGGAGACGTATCTTGGATATGCAGTGACAAACAAGGTACGATAATATTTCTGATCTATCTTGAGATGATTGAAGTCAACCTCAATGAATGAAGGAGCAATCATATCTTTTATGGAGACAGAACCTTGCGCCAATACAGCGCCTACATTTTGCATACCGGTCGGAATCGTGATATTTTTTGATGCTCCTAGCATATTAGTTATTACTCATAACAACGTCCGTATAAGAATCGATCGGAGCCAACATGCGCCCCGTCGCTGACGGATTATATAAATTATAAAACAGTTCTGTAAGTTCTTGTTTTTGTAATACGGTAGCGCGAAGCCCTATCTTAGCCAAGAGACGGAGGAGATGATCCCGTTTTGGATACAGGGATGTCTTTGCCCTAGCTATCACATATTCTTTTTTCAATCCCCCACCTATGCCACTTATTCCAATTTCAAGTGGTGAAAAAGGTACGACAAAATAAAATTTCTTTTCAAGGACAGAGTTTTTCTTCACAACTGATTTAATAAATTCCTTATAGCTTCCTAATCGTGTTTTCATGAGATCATCTTTACTCGCATTCTTTACCGAATCCAAATATTCTAAGTATGAAGAGATATCCATTTTTTTAGAAAGTATTAGAATCTGAATCGGAAACGAAAGGGAGTTGAGTAGGCTGGAATATGCGTAAATGATTGATGATTGTTCCTCGGCTGACAGTAACCAGAAATTCACAGCTCCTACCCCAATTACGACGCACGCTGAGTAATCCTTCAATAATAAGATGTCATCCTTTATATCTTCTATCTCCGTAAAAGACTGAGTGGAAGATTTAATTGGGGATGTTGGTTTTTGGACTGCCATAGCTAAATAATTACATTAATTCCTTAGAATAAAACTCAATTGATTTTGTATTCACGTCTTGAATAGCAATTTTCATTGTATCAAAAATATAGGAGCTCTTTGGGTCTTTAATTTCAAAGATATAATCCCCGGCCGGGAGTGGATTAAACGTGGCGAAAATACCATGTTCATTTGTTTTTAGAAGTCGAACGGGCGCATTCTGACCATTTTTTACATAGAGCAGAATTCCAGCAAGTGGAATCCTTTTCCCATTTTTAATGGTGCCTATGAAAAAAGGCTTCCGATCCTTCTGAAGAACAGGGGCAGCTATAGCAACTTGTTGGGAAACCGGAGCACTAAATGCCTGTGCTGTCTGTACTGCCGTTTGGGGAAGATTGACAGGAATAGGAGGAGGTGAAACAGCTGCTTGAAGGGTGAATGGATTTTGAAAAGCTTTTTGGATTTGTTTTTTTTGCGGATCGGGTTGCATTGTCTGATTTGTTTTGGCCAAATATGCCGAAAGCATTTGTTGCGATTCGATATGAGCTATTACGTGGTGAGGATCTGACACAAAGTATAAATTCTGGAGAAGAGTTATCGGCTGATTATGTTTGTGATAGGTAAATTGCGTGGGAGAATTGAGACGCTTCCAGATATTACGAACCCATATTTCAAGCGGCCTATCGTTAATAGGAAGAAATGCCAGCGCTACGCCGATTGAAGCCACAGCAATTCCTAATATGATATTGATTATGGGAATTGGTATGAAGGAGACAACATACCCGAGCGGTCCAAAGATAACCAAATAGAGAAACTGTTTCAACGTCATAAACCCAATGAGTTTGAACTCAAATGAGGTAATTTGACGAGGAATCGCATGCTGCTCCATGTATTCAGTATACAGGGATTAGAGATGTGTGACTATAGATTATCTATACGTCACTGGTCTTTCTTTCTGAGTAAGAACAAGGCTCATTTTTCGAGATCTCTTATCTACTTTTTCGATATATGCCTTTATCTTGTCTCCCATCTTTAGATTTTCTTTTCCGGTCAATTTACTTATATGGATAAGTCCTTCTATCCCTGGTGTGAGCCTGACAAAGTATCCATATCTTTCTTGCCGTACTACTTCTCCTTCAACTTCTTTATCCTGTGGGTAATTCTCTTCTATCTTTTCCCATGGATCAATGGAAAGCCGTTTGATTGAGAGGTTTAATTTCAAATCTTGTGTATTCTTTTCTACGACACAAACATCGATATCATCTCCCACTTTCGCATATCCTGATGGATTCATAACCTTTTCCCATGAAATTTCCGAGATATGGATGAGTCCTTCTACTCCCGCAACTTCACAGAAAATACCAAATTCTGATACGCCGAGTACTTTAGCTTTATATGTTTTGCCTATTTCAATTCGTTCAAATTCTTCATGAAGCTGTTTTTGAGAGATATTGAGTGCTGCGACTTTCTGTGAAACAACAAGTCTGTTCTTCTTTTCATCAACTTCAAGAATTTTTACCTTTACTTTTTGTCCACTTAATTTTTCAGGGCTATTTAAGAAATTTTCTGTGAGCTGAATTTTTGGAATAACTCCTCTAATTCCCATGAAATCAATAAATACTCCACCTTTTCCATATTCTCCACACATAACTTCAATCTCTTCTTCCTTGTCTTTCTTTTCCTTGAGAATCTCCCATTTCCCTTGTTCAAAGAATTTTCTCATGGATACGACTGGGTACCCTTCTTTGGATTCTTCAGCGATTATCCTCACATGAGCTGTTTGGCCTTCTTTTAAATAAGGAAGATATGTTGAAATCTCACGAAGTTCTTTTTCTCCAAGCAAAGCATAAGCTTTTGCTCCGATATCAAAAAGGACATTTTTTCGGGAAAGAGATATGATTGTTGCCTCGATATCTGCATTTTTTTTAATTCGAGCGAATGGCGCTTTCTGGAGGAGGGCCTCCATTGGGTTAGTTTGGGTTGTATTTTTTTTCTTCATGTGTTTTGCCTTTCTCCTTGGTTAGGAAGAGTAAACTATACCAAAAATTATGCTAAAAAACAACAGTTATAATTGTTCCAGTTCCGTTGCAATGCGCTGATTCAAATCAATAAGCGCACTTAGTACCTGTTCGTCTTGCCCTTGAGGAAGCATTTTTGCCAATTCTTGGATAATTTCCCTGTGTTTCGAGTTGCTTAATTTCAGGGTGTAAATAAACCGTTCACTAGGAGCAGTTCCCTGTTTTTTTGATTCCTTAAGGAGTGCAGGAATTTTCATAGCTTTTTCTTCTGCATCGGCCAATACCTCAACCGATTGTCTCGTTTTTCCCTTTTGAGCAAGAATGAGCGCAATATGTGCGCGTTTATCAGAGGAAACGAGAAGAAATTCAGCTTTTTTAATCAAATCCCGAATAAGAAACTCGTTGATTTGATCTCGAAGTTGTTTGAAAAAATAAAGCGGATTTTCTGGAGTTATTCCGGCATAAGGAAGCTCATAAACCACAGTTCCATCTTTTATTAAATCCTTTGGTGAAGCCCCTTGTACGGTTCCAATCAAAAATAAAGCGCACAAAAAAACGACTACTTTTTTCATACTCTATTGTACCATATCTAACAAATGTTCTTGCACTACTAGGAAAATAATACTATAGTATGGTATATCCTATGAATAAAAATCGTTATCTTGGTTTACTTTTTTCGTTCTTTATTTTCCTTTTTTTATTTTCCGGTTCGGTTTTCGCTACTACATTTGATCTCGTTCCTCCAACCGGTGTACTTCAAAGAGGTCAGAATATTACATTTACCATCAATATTAATACGGAAGGCACAGCAGTAACCTCAGTTCAAAGTGGTCTTACATTCGACAGTACAGTTCTTACTTATGTTAGTACAACAGCTGGAGCTGCTATGAGTGCAGTTGTGGCCGACACAACAACGTATGGAGCTGGCAAAGTGCTTCTTACAGGAACAAATAACCCCGGATACTCTGGAACAGGAGTGTTTGCAACAGTTGTCTTTACAATAACAGATACCAGTTCAGGAGAAACCGAAATCTGTTCGTTGTGGATTCCGGATACGAGCCCAACACCCACTGTTGGACCAACTCCTACTACCGGCCCCTCATGTGGAACTTCATGCACAGCAAACAGTCAATGCCCCTCAGATATGCCTTGCTATATCGTTTCTGGACAAACGAGCGGATATTGTCGCAGAACAGCGTGCCCTGAAATAAACAGTTGCGTTTGCCCAGTTCCATCTGCCCTTCCTGTCACTGGTTCCACAGATTCAGGGAATACAGCGGTTATGGTTGCGGTTGGATTTATCGCCGCAGCAGGGGGGATACTCTATCTTTCACAGAAGCAAAAATATACTTTTGAAAATTCACCAAAAAAACATGTCGAGCATATACCAAAACAACACCATCACAAACATGAAAAAAGCTCCTGATTTTACCCTTCCTGATCAATTTGGAGTAACGCATTCGCTGCAAGACTACGCCGGAAAGTGGATTATTGTCTATTTTTATCCTAAGGATGACACTCCTGGTTGTACCAAAGAAGCGTGTGGATTTCGTGATATCGCAGGACTGTACAAAGAAAAAAATGTAGTCGTCATCGGTATTTCCAAAGACAGTGTCGCATCTCATAAAAAGTTTGCTGAGAAATACAAATTATCTTTTATTCTTCTCAGTGATGAGTCGACAGATGTCATTAAGGCCTATGGCGCGTGGGGGGAGAAAAAGTTTATGGGTAAGACGTTTGAAGGAGTGAAACGAGTAAGTTTTCTTATTGGCCCAAATCAAACTATTCAAAAGGAATATCTTAATGTAGACGTATTCAACCATGCAAAAGAAATATTGCAGGATATAGAACCTTAAAACCTTATCTTCACTTTTATATCATTGCATCTGAGGCGGTAGTTGATTCTGCTTTGACTTCATCACAACAAACGCTCCTACTCCTATCATAAGCAGCATCATGATTCCTACAACGAACATCATTATTACCGGTGTTCTTGAAATAAAGCTTTGTGCCGATTCAATTGATGTTGGCTCTGGTGCATTTTGAGGTTTTACTTTGCTCACATCATCTTTTAAATTCTTTGGTTTTCCATTAGTATCCGTTATGATGCCTGAATAAGACTGAATGGAATGATCTTTTAAATATTTCTCATTTTGTTTTAAATAGTCTGTCGTACTTACCTTAATTACATCGCCCGCTGCTGTCGTATAGCGCAATTCGTATGAGAATGGAGGAATCGATTCAGAAGTCACAACAAAGTGACCCGCACTATCCGTGCTCGTGGTGTAAACAGGAATATTACTTCCTATTGGATATACTCCCACAGTGCCATTCACTACTGGAGCGTTTGTTTTCCCAAATGCTATCCCATCTAGATATGATGGCATAGGAGGAACTGACATCGACTGAAACTTTGTGCTAAATTTTGATGTTACTTTAAGGTTCTTGAGAACTCCCCTACCATCCGTTGAACTCGCACTCACCCATATATCAAAATTTCTGTCATTATTAGAATTTAAAGGCGCATATTTATGTCCTGGAGTTAAACTAAATTTTTTCTCTTCCACGACTGTGTTGTTGTCGTCCATATACTGAGCAATTAAATCTACAGGAATGAATTGTACCCTACCTGAAAAACGGATCATCTGTTCTCCGTTCTGCAATGCAGAATGCATCATTATTTCCTGAATTTTTGGACCATTTATAGAAAATGGAGCTGACGCTCCAATTGTTTCTATGGCAATATCCCGTCTCTCCACCTTCCCTGCGACTTCCTGAAT
>JBBQLR010000041.1:0-7025 GCA_038328135.1 Patescibacteria group bacterium
TTTGAAAAAACGGAATTTGGGATGGCAGAAAAAACAGTCATTAAATCTATCGTTTCCTCGCTCAATATTGACCGACCCTATTTTGAAAAAGAAAATAGAAGACTGGGAGATGTAGGAAAAACCGTCGAAGAATTTAAAAAACAATATGTTTCTTTTGAGGAAAGGAAGATGACGATAAGTGAAGTTTTTCTTGAACTGGAACGGCTTGCAAAATGGAGTGGAGACGGATCAAACGAAATGAAGGTGGGAATTTTAAGCGGGCTCGTCCGACAGCTAGATAGCAAATCCTGTCGCTATCTCGTACGGATTCCCCAGGGAATGTTACGACTCGGGTTTTCCGATATGACGATAATCGATAGTTATTCGTGGATGTTGGTGGGAACAAAACAGTATAGACCAGAGATTGAAGCCGCATACCACGTACGACCAGACTTAGGATATATTGGGAGACTCATAAAAAAAGAAGGAATAGAAGGAATAAAAAAAGTAACGCCACATATATTTACGCCGATCATCATGATGCGGGCAGAACGGCTTTCATCGGGTGAGGAAATCGTCAAACAAATTGGTACTTGTGCAATCGAACCGAAATATGATGGATTCCGTTTGCAGATCCATTATAAAAAAAAGAGCGGGGAAGTTCGATTATATTCACGCAACTTAGAAGATGTTTCGTACATGTATCCAGACATAGTGATGGGTGTACAACAGGAAATAGATGCAGAAGAAATTATTTTTGAAGGAGAAGCTATTGGTTACAATCCACAAACTCATATTTTTCTTCCTTTCCAAGAAACAGTGCAAAGAAAAAGGAAATATAACATAGAAGAAAAAGCAAAAGAAATTCCACTCAAATTATTCGTATTTGAACTGCTCTATTACAACGGTTCTTCCTACATTAACGACATTTTTACGAAACGAAGAGAGACTCTTGAAAAAGTAATAAGCAAAAAGAACATACCAGAAAAAAATACGACAATTCTCGCTCCTCATGAACTCCTTTCAGACGCAGCGATAATCGAGCAGACCTTTGATGACGCAGTCGCTGAAGGATTGGAAGGAATAATTGCCAAGAAATTGGACGGCACATACAAACCAGGAGCGCGCGGATGGAACTGGATAAAATTTAAAAGAAGTTATTCTTCGAAGATTCACGACACAGTAGACTGCTTAGTGATGGGGTATGACACCGGGAAGGGAAAAAGAACAGGGTTTGGGATAGGAGCTTTTCTGGTTGGGGTTTATGATGAAAAAGAAGAAACGTTTAAAACCGTTTCAAAAATAGGGACCGGTTTGACCGATGATGAATGGAGAGAAATGAAAAAGCGATGTGACAAGCTTTCCTCAAAAGTAAAACCTATTGAGTATGTGATAGATAAAACCATGGGGGTGGATATGTGGATAAATCCCGGAATAGTGGTGGAAATAAAAGCGGATGAAATTACTCAGTCCCCAAACCACACAGCGCTTTTTGCTCTTCGATTTCCTCGCCTTGTGCGATTTCGGGATGACAAATTAAAGACAGACGTTACGACTTTTTCCGAGATTTCCGATTTGTATACCAAGCAGGAAGCGTGAGCTTCTTCTTGAATGAAGAGAATCCCTTGTCATGATAGAGAAGTGTTTTCATGAAACGGACGGGGTATTCTCCGAAAAAAGAATGTGGATTTTTCTTGATTCTTCTACTTGAGGTATACATAATGAGCCGATCATCTCTCTTTATAATTCCATCCACTTCATGGATATGGTAGGCAAGGTCTATATCTTCATGGACGAGTTTGTCGTTCAGGCAGACATTGTCTTTTACCTGTTCCCATATGTATTTTGTGATGATCATGTTGGGCCCCACAAGCGTTTCTTTCCCCCTATGAAGTGGCTTCATCATGTCTAAATATGCACGTGCGATTAAAGAAGTTTTAATAGGAGCATCATAAAACATGATAGGGCCGGTAAGAGCATCAATTTTGGTGCGTGAAAAATTGCGATGGATTCGGGCAATCCAATGTGCAGGCGGCCTTGTATCAGCATCACACCGGGCTATGATATCAAACGATGCAGCGTTAAACCCTGCATTACGAGCTGCAATCATGCCTTGTTTTTCTTCATTAATCACTCGAACAAAAGGATATCTGCTTACGATGGAAATCGAGTTATCCGTACAGTTATTGTTTACTACAATCACTTCGTCCGGCTGCATTTTTTGTGCCGCAATGCTATCAAGACACCCTGCGATATATTTTTCTTCGTTATAAATAGGTATTACGAGCGATATTTTCATTCCTCTATTCTAACAGAATTGTAAAGAGTGATATAATAAAGACCGATATGAAGCCATTTTTTACCATAATCATCCCAACCCTCAATGAGGAAAAATTTGTCGGTAAACTGCTTTGCGACATTAAAAAACAGGATTATAAGGACTTCGAGATAATTCTCGTTGATGCATTTTCTGAAGATAAAACTGTTGAAGTTGTAAAGAAATTTAATACATCACTCCCCATTCAAAAAATCATTCAGATAAAAGGGCGAAATGTTTCAAAGCAGCGAAATACTGGAGCGGAAAATGCGCAGGGATCTTATTTGGTGTTTCTGGATGCAGACTCCCGAATCATGGGTAATTTTTTGAAGAAATTACATCGATATATCAAAATCCATAAGGGGCTTCTTTTCATTCCTGCATTTAGCGTTTCGAAAAAAGACCCTCAAATTAGCATGGCAGTCGATTTTACCAATGCGTTAATAGTTCTTGCAAACAAAATTGGAAAACCATTTTCCACGGGAGGCTCAATGATTGTGGAGAAAAATTTCTTTTCCATCATTGGTGGTTTTCCAGAAGATGTACTGCTGAGCGAAGATCATTTATTGGTCCGAAATGCGTATAAACATGGTGTTAATGCCAAATTTCTCCACAATATCAAGGTTAAGTTTTCACTCCGCAGGTTTAAAAGAGAGGGGAAGCTTGAGATGCTCTATAAATATGCAAAAAGCACTATTTATTTTATCGCAAAAGGAAAAGTTGACAAACAAATCATATCCTATGAAATGGGAGGGCATCTCTACAACAAAACCTCCAAAAAAGTCTTGCAGGATCTTATAAAAATAAATCCAAAACAATTGATTGAACGGTTTAATAAGAACGTTCGCTCCTTCATCAGCGGGCTTGATAGTTAAGCGAGTAGATTATATATTCGCTATTTTTATAAAGAATCGGAAGTGGATATAAATGATTCTTTTCCACGACTAGATAGGAAGCGTGATATTTTTTACCCAGATATAAAAATCGCTCCGCGGTGTTTGAATAATAAGCATCACCTGCTATCTTTAAATTCTTGAGATAATCTCCCTTGAACTGAGCTAAAGCTATTGGAGCAATATCTTCAAATCGAGGAATCCAGTAGTCTATATATTTTGGATCAAATGCAGCCTCAAGCAGTTCAGAAAGTGTAGATATTGTAGACCGCTCCGAAACAACCCTCCACTCCACATCATACAGCCACCATTTTGAAGGAGGGGTAATAAATACTTCATTTTTTGATGTATTGTTTTTTGCCCAAAGTTGAGCATCATAAAAAGGAGTTTTCTCTGGCCAGATATTAATCCCTGGTCGTGCTAAATTGAATGAGAAAAAAGCAAAAAGAATAGTAATAAATATAATAACAATCGATATTGTTACTAATTTCAATACATTACTTTTTTTTACGCGCCAAAAGAGGAGGGAGATAAGAAGAAATAGGGGTGAAAAGGAAAGCAAAAGAGATGATACAAAACAGATAAAATGATTTTTCGACTTTTTGAGAGTGCTTATCATGTGTGCCATGTATAAATATGCGAATAAAGTAAGGAATGTTCCGATACGGATAATTTGGGCTTGGATGACAATTGTTAAGGGAAAGAAGTTGGTTGCGCAAAATTGGATTATAAGTACGAAAATGCCGCCATACATAAAATGGGCAACCGTCTCATGCATTTCGTTTTTTACCATATATCTTTTCGCAATGAAAAAGAGGATAAGGGCAGATACTCCCCCCGCAGTCAGGATTGTAACTACCGGTTTAGTGATGCTAATGAAGTTGAATAGATGAAAGAAGGTGGACATATCAAGAAGGCGAAACCATTTCCATTCAATGGTTATTGGTACACCAGAATGACCAAATTTCCAAATAAGGACTGGGAGCGCTGCTAAAAGAAATAGAGGAGTTGAAAGAAATGGTTTAAAATCTTTTTTTTTGAACAGCTTAAAAAGCATATCTATCCCTATCATCGCGAGCACGAAATGAACGGAGAGTGCATGGAAATTGTAGAGCACTCCGAGAATGAGAAATGTGGTTACATAATTCTTTTTTAGATAATAATTGAATGCAATAAGTTCAAATGGAAGAGTAACGGTGCGATTCAGCATACTGAATTCAAACAAGGGGAATCCTGAAAATCCGATATGGGGTAGTGCACTTGATATTGTAGCGATAAACGAGGTAAGCGGGTTATTAAAAAGGGTTTTACTCAACTTCCACAATGCCCAAAAGGTAAAAAATATAGATAGTATATGCACTACAAACATTGAAGGCTCCAGAAGTCCAGCCTTGTAGAATGGTATGAAAAGAAGCCAAAAATAAGAAAAGTGTGTGTTACGCAAATCAAAAAAATGATCATTGGGAAAAAGAGAGGGGTCAATCGTTTTCTTTAGGAATGGTATATGGCTCGCTTGATCGAAAGTACCAAAATAATAGCCATATGTTAATACGATAAAAAATGTAAGAAACAAAAAAAGGAGGGTGCGGTACAGCGAACTCTCCCAACACAACTGTACTATTTTTTTCATAAAGGAATAGTGCAAATTATAACAAAAACATCTTCATAACGTAAGTTGCCTGTATATACACATCCGTAAATAAGTTATCCACAATTTATATTCTTCTTATTGGGACAGTGTAATATGAATATATAATAATATAGGTTGACTTATAGTACATGAGTATTTTTCTATAGGGCTTGACAGATTCTTTTTGGTTCTGTATAGTCAACGTATGAAGATTTCGATCAGCTATAAACAACTACCAAAATTGGAAACAAATAGTCTTGGGAAGGAGATGGTAGATTTTGCACATTTTCAGTTTAAGAACTTAGTGAAGAAACATTTAGGAGTGCCCGTGAAGTCATTTAGATTGTAAGCCAAAAAAAAAGGAGCATCACTACCGCTCGTATGTAGGGGACGACGAGTAGTAATGCTCAGAGAATAACTTAACACACCTTTCTGTGCTTGTCAAGGAGGGTGTTAATTTAGTTGATACAGAGCCCCAAACCCATTACTTGATTCAAATATTTTTCTCCCTAACTTTGAGAACTTGGCTTCCTGAAGCTCTTTATATTTTTGTCGTTCGAGTGAGGAGACGATAACATACTTAATATCATATTTATCAATAAGCGATTTCGTCTTTTCCAAATCTTGTGATTCGTAGAGTGCAATAACATCTGGAATTCGTTTACCTACTGCGTCCGCACTCCCTCGCCACAACCATTCATGTACCCACCATCCAGCAACTGTGGGGAGGCCAGTGTAGGCGCTTACATGATTAAAATCAGTATATGAATCACCCTGTGCTTCAAGGATTACTGGTTGGCCTGTAATATGCTTATTCATGTATGTGATTATTTCCTGAGTATCAGCATTCTGTGCAGAAAGCCATTGGAAACCGTTTAGTTGTGGTATCTTATCAAGGATGCCATAATAGGAAGGGGCGGCATAAAACATATATACTCCAACAAAAAGGAAGGGAACGATCCAGATAATTTTTTTCACGATCTTGCTAGGTGAGTGAGAGCGAGAAATTACGAAAAATGCATAGGTTGAATCTATAGACATCATCATAAAAGCTTGATATCCAAGTTTGAACATAGTATTTGCGCGGAAATGTGCAGGATAGATATCTTTGATGTAAAAAAATTCTGGAATAAGGACAAGGAATAGGCTGAAGGCAAACAAAATAAAAATGAAGTCATCGGTTAGATTCTCCTTGTATTTTTCAGCGGCTTTTCCCCAAATAAAGAGCAGGAAGGAAATGAAGAAAAATCCCCATAACACGAAAAGCATCCAAAGTTCATCAGGCTGGCAGTTTCCTTTCTCAAAAATGAACGGTCCGATTTTGCCTATGTTGACCAAAAACGAAGGGGCACAGTTCATACCAATAGCGGTGACGAATGGTTTGAAATGGATAGAAAATGGCAGTGAAAAGATAAGAAAAGATCCAACAAGAATGCTCATATGAATAATGAATGCGCGGGAGAATTTGAATATAAGGAGTAAAAAGACAGATGTGAGGAGGATATAGATAGGTCCATCAAATGCATTAGTCATGTAGTGTATGGCGGTCATGAAGCCCAGAAGAGTGGTTAGAGGATAGTGATTAGTAACAGGTAAATGTTTTTTTTGTGTGAAAAGGAGAAAAAGAATTGCGAGGGTAAGGAGGACAAAGAGTATGTCGAATACGTGTCCATGAAGGTCTGCGACGACGTACGAATAAGAAGGGAATTCGTGGATAGTGAAGGGGATGAATCGTGTCGCATTGGGGTACCAGTATTTTGTCGGGTTATACCAGCTGAGTATTTCCCAGAATGGAACGGGTTTTTCGACAGGATACCCGGTGGTGAATAAATAAATTGTATGTAAATTTCCTCCGAAGTTTAGGATCCAAGTGCCAATTAACCCAAACATCACCGCGTTCTTCAGTTTTTTGTCGAAAGAGAATACAATCTGTGTCACAAGAGAGAAGGTTGTTACCAACGATTGTGCGAATATTGTGGCAAGAATAAGGTTATATCCTATTTCTGGAGGAAGTCCGCTCAACCGTATCTGGATGGCTCCCGTTAAATGTCCAAAATAGTAATAGTTGATAGGAAGTTTGGCATACCACATATCAAGAGGCGGGAAGTAGGTGGTGCGCAGAATTGACTGCATGAAGCCAAAGTCCATAAATTTTTCCAAACCCCGAAGGGAGGGTTCCTGCCCCCTTACGAAGCTCCATAAAAAG
>JBBQLR010000042.1:0-6526 GCA_038328135.1 Patescibacteria group bacterium
TTGGCTTTGAAGCGATGAACATCTTCAAAGAAATTCAAGGAATACTGCTTTCTTAATTTTTAAATACCTCCCAGATTCCATCAAAATTGAACAATGTTTTTTTCTAAGCTTTTTTCTTGTCATCCCCTCGAAGGAGGGGATCCAGTCGACTTTTATTATTACTAAAGCAAAGTATGGTTTGGATTCCCGCCTACGCGGGAATGATATCATCAAAGCAGCGTCTACTTAAGGTCAATAACAAGCTCTCCTTGTTCATCCGTTCTCCACGTTCGTATCTTCTTGGCTTTCAGAATGTCTAAAGCCTGTTTTGAAGGATGCCCATATCCGTTCTTTATACCCACACTTATCACAGCAAGGGCAGGTTCTGCTAAATCAAGTGAATCTGGGTATAGACCGTATTTTGAGCCATGGTGGGGCACTTCGAATATAGTTGTCGCCTTGGGGAGTAGACTCTTTAACTCTATGCCATTTATATCAGAGGTGAGAAATATTGTTTGATGAGGAGTACTGAGTGTTACGACATTGGCTGAGTCGTTTAGGCTTGCAGAGCTCTGTGATGCTTTTTTAATAGCGATTGTACTAGTGCCAACGGAGAGTACAACCGGATCGATTATAGGTATATATTGGTTCTCTTTTACTATCTTAGGCCGCGGTAACGGTCCATATACATGATTTACTATATATTTGCCATAAATAGATGCAAGTCCACCAGCATGGTCCTTCTGATCATGGGAAATGATAACCGTTTCAATGGTGTGATCAAAAAAAGGAATATGTCTCCCAATACAAGCGAGCACTCGCTGATCTGGCCCTGTATCAATGAGGGCTTGATAAGACCCCATTTGAAATAATGTTGCGGCGCCCTGTCCCACATTACAAAATACAATTTTAAACGAAAATGAGGACTGAATGAAAAGAATTATTGTAACTATTGCTGCTCCGCAGAGGAGAATGATGAAGCGACCGCTTAGTTTCATTGAAGGACAAAATATCCAAACGGGAGGTGGCTAACTGTCTGGATTATGAAAATAATAAACTGCAGGCCCATTTGAGTAGGGATCGCTATTAAGAGAGCTAAAGGAGGGAAGATTATATGTGTTATTGATATGGCAAATCCGGTAACCATAAGAGGTACAATAAGCCAGGACACAAGTGCAGTACTGAGTGGGCTTAATAGTGAGAAACTCTTAAAATATACTATCGAAATCGGCACGGTCACTAAAAACACAACCCATGATTCAAGGAATACCTCAAAAAACGGATGTATTTTACCCTCAAAATGGATAGATATGACGGACCAAAGTATAATTCCAAGCGTTGCGAAAACGGACAGCTGAAAAGATATAGAAATAATCCATTTTGGATACAGGAGAGCCACCAAGAGAATGGTCAAGAACAAATTCCAACCGATATACGAGGGTCGTCCATTAAGAATACATATCACAGTACAGAAAAACATGCATACAGCCCTCATGAGGGGAGCTTGAGGGCCAACTAGATACACAAAAGCGCAAAGGAATAAACATTGCAACACAATACCTACTTTCTTGCTGAATGTGAAAAATAGTTTTTCACTGAATTGCGTTAAAAGCGTTACGTTTGCTCCGGACAGAACGACAAGATGAGCTAAACCGCTTCTCACGATGTCCTGTTTAAATACGGGGTCAATTTGAATAGGGAGCCCAAACACTAGTCCATTCATAAGCGATGAATATGGTTCATGAAACGAGGCATCGATACCACGTATTGCAAGAGAAAGTGCGATATTCATTTCAATAAATACTTATTAAGTCTTTAATTTTGTCGTATACCGATTGCTTAATGATGCTCTTTTTTACCAAATCTTCCGTGGCTGAATAGGGGCGGCCGTTAAAGATAGATTCTGAAAGGACTTGGCCAATCCCGGGAAGTTGATCAAGTTCAATTGCAGACGCAGTATTTATATTTATTCGAGAATTATTTGGTTCTGGAAGTGAATTTATGTTGGGTTGTGTGTAGTCAATCACTCGTTTGGTTTCAACAATATATCCATCGGTAACATCAGAAATAAAAGGAATATATATTTTTTCTTGGTCATTGATGATTCGAGCTAAGTTTATACTTCGTTTCACAAACGCGCTATCGGCATCTTCGGTAAGTCCGCCTGCTTTTTGGATTGCGTCGATGATTCGTGCGTGAGAATCGAACGTATAGACAAAAGGATTCTTAACGGCACCTGAAACATCGACGGTACTAGTTGATTTAGGGTTAGTGGTACGAGTTTCCTTGGTAACAGAAACCTCCTCCGTTTTTTTTACAGAGTTTTTTTGTTCAAGGAAGAACACAAAGGAAGTGACGCCAATAAGGAAGGCGCAAATGAGGAGTATAGCCTCGCTTTTGTATCGAATAAATAGTGGTTTGAAAGAATCAATAAATCCATTCATATCTTAGAGATAGGATATTAAGAATATCTTTGCAAGGGATTATAAGCCGCAATCGCTCATTAAAATAATGTTGTGTTGCTCTAGAGACCGGTTATAGCGGTATGATATTTACATCTCTTCATTTTTCATCCACTTTTTTTGCGCAAGAAAGAGAATAAGTAAGATTAATACAATCACTAGGATAATCATAAGTCGAACAGGGAGAACGAGGAATGATATGGTTTTGGTTTGTTTTGGAGTTCCCTCAGCGAAAATGATTTCAGTAGTAACTTGATGAGTGCCGAGTGAAAGATTTTTTAATACCAATGTGCTCTCTATAGGGGTATTATTTTCATCGGAAAAAGCCTTAATCACCCGTTGAGAATTGCTCAATACGTTTTGTGGCACGATATCATATTTATTTTCTGTAAGCCCATTTACATCCCGAATGCTACCTTGTGGTTGGATAAGGCTTTTTCCCATATTCCGTACAGAACATACGATAGGAAGCTTATTTATATTATCAATAATACGAACGATATTATTACCGATAGTTAAGACATAGTCAGGCTTAAATGAAAATTCTGCTATCGTAGCATTTATCACAGTTACCCCAGATTCTGTTATTGAGATAAGGAGTGGGGAACCGATGGATGCTGATGCAACTCCAGTTGATTGTCCTGCAAGAGAAAATGCGGGAACTGTTTCTGCAAGGAGGAGATAGTAATAGTCACCGTCTGGCACACCGGGAGGGATGCTAATTCGTAAAACTGCTTGTCGTTTTTCCTTCGAGGCGAAGAAAAAAGGTTTTTCAATAGTTATATCGGTATTTTCCAAACTAAAAAGTACAGGACCTTCCAATTTTTGAGAAACAGATAACGACCCCAGTTGACCGGTGGGAGTAAAGGGGCGTATCAAAAATCGAAGGTTGGTGGGATCTCCCCCATTTGAAACAGTGTAAGCAACTACAATCGATCTTCCTGGTTTCATTTTTGCCTGCACGATGGGAGGGTCAAGCGATAAATTAACTTGTTGGGCATGTACAGGAGAGACTGGCAATTGGAGGCTGGCGATTAGTATCGCTACAATAATAAGTAATTTTTTTGTATTCATAGATATTTTTTTACTAACCACCAATCGCTAATCTCCAATTACCAATTCCTAAAAACTCGGTGTTGCCAAAAATCGTATAACTGTGGCGTATGTCCCTGGAGGTTGTATTCCTGAAATATTCGCTTTCATTGTGATGACGGACTGATGGGTTGTTGTCCGAGGAACCCCAGCAAGAGTGGGGGCGGGCGTGTAAGGGATTGCTGGAGTTGGAGTTATGTCGGCCGTGACATTTCCGCTCTGCATTATCGTAACAGCATCTTCTGAGGTAAGGAGATTTGCGAATGGTCGGAAAAGAGTGGTGCTTATGTAGGTATTACCCGTAAAATCTGCTGGAATATCTTGCCCTGCCATACCATAGCCAAAACCATACTTAGTTGAGCTTGACCATACCTTAGCGGTGCTGATTGAGCAGGTGTCTGCACCACCATCACATAACGTGAAAGAAATTTGATCTAATCCTTGCACGGTAGATAGGGGTGCATCTGCTCGTGCTGTTACCAGATATTGACCAGCTCCTCCAAATGAGACCTTTAACGTGATGGCGCCTGTTGATGGGCTGTTTGGGGTAAGAGTACCTAAGTCTACACGGGTATTTGAAAGGTAAAATGTAAAGGGGATACGGGAATAAATATATTGGAAACCAGATTTAACAATATATCCATTTGATTGAAATTCCTTAGCTGCTTCTTGACCGATTGAGGAAGTGAGATTATATGTATTATCAACTGAGTCAGTCATTTTCCCGCCACCACTATCTACTTTTCCAAATTGGATTCGATATTGATCCGATCGCATATTGATGGCGTGGGAGAGGGCGACTAGCAAGTGGTGGCTGGCAATTAGCACCAACACAATAATGAGTAATTTTTTAATATTCATAAGTATATTTTTTACTAACTACCAATCGCCATCCCCCAATCGCAAACCAACTTACTGTTCTTTTTCAAACATATCAATAAGACCATTCATATTGCGGGTTTGTCGTTTTATAGCAGATAGTTCATGATCTCCGGTAAAATTTTCCAGATTCTTTTGTATTTCCTTCAGACTGTTCTTTAGCATAAGAGATAAAAAGAGAAATGTATTTTCCTGCTGATTTGAGATTGATTTTTTCAAGCGATTGGTTTCTTCATATTCATTTCCTAATATGAGCGCAAAAGGAGTCAAAAGTGCTAACGAAAAGAGAGGAAGAAGTTGGGAAAGCGATGTGGGGCCGGAATACGTGAATGAGAAAAATAACATAAGAACGAGCGTGATAATTATGGGAATTATCGGTTCAAGAAGGAGTGTGAGAGCAAAAAGGAGGAAGTAGATAAGAAAAAAATAGGGCGATTGTAGTCCACCGGTTGTTGTAATAATACCAACGATAATAAAAGTAAAAATAACACTCTCAAACAAGCGAGTTTTTTTAGAAAAAAATGAAAATCGACGAGCAATAAACAGGAACACAAATAGCCCTGCAGCAATCTCAACATCATATTTTGCAAGAGACGTTTGCGGGAAAACAAAGGCAAGGGCAATACAGATAACGAGGATTATAGAGTGTACGAGTTCTTTGGTCATAATACTTCATTATAATGAAAATTTTATGCTACAATGAGCAAGTATGGCAAAACCGGTTTTTAGAACACAATTTGGCAGTGGAGTGATTGAAGAACTGAAGAAAGTGACATGGCCAACCAAGGAAGAAACAATTCGATTAACAATTATTGTAATAGGAATATCCTTGATTATTGGCATATATATCGGTATAATTGATGTTCTGTTAACTAAGGGTCTTGAAATGTTGGCAAAATCGCGATAAATCAGGCTCACATAATTACTATTTTTTCAGTTGCAAGCTATGGACACAAATGTCCTAAAAGAACAAAAAGAAGCACTTAAAACCGCACCTGCAGTCGGGAATCATGCCAAGTGGTATGTGATTCACATTCAAACAGGCTACGAAAACAAGGTAAAACGTGCTCTCGAACAACGCATCAAAAGCTTGGGCGTGGAAGATAGTATCTTTGAAATCGTTATTCCAATGAGAGACATCATCGTCATCAAAAAGGGAAAGAAAGCGAAAGCCGTAGAAAAAGTGTTTCCTGGATATATCCTTGTCAATATGGTCTTAAATGATGATTCATGGCTTGTCGTACGCACAACAGAAGGTGTTACTGGATTTGTAGGAGCAGGTCTCAAACCAACTCCCATTTCAGATAAAGAAGTGCAAGCAATCATGCGCTTTGTACAACAAGAACAACCAAAATTCAAAACGAAGTTTAGTACCGGAGAAGCAGTCAAAATTACAGAAGGTCCATTTGCCGATTTCCTTGGAACGATTGAGGCAGTGGATGACGAACGGGGCAAGGTTCGTGTCCTTGTGTCAATTTTTGATCGGGAAACTCCTGTGGAACTAGACTTTTTACAGGTAGCAAAATTATAATTATTTGTTTTTTATCGTATGGCAAAAGAAATAAAAGCACAGCTTAAATTAAACTTGGCAGCAGGCGAGGCCACCCCGGCGCCACCAGTTGGACCAGCATTGGGACAGCATGGTGTTCCAATCATGGAATTTATTAAAGAATATAACGCACGAACGGCAAAATTAAAGGGAAACATCATTCCAGCCGTCATCACAGTTTACAAAGACAGAACATTTACCTTCATTACCAAACTTCCTCCAGTTGCTGCCATGATCAAAAAGATATTGGGTCTTACAGTAGCTTCCGGAAAACCAAATACTGAAAAAGTTGGCAAATTAACTTCTGCTCAACTTACCCAGATTGCAAAAGAGAAGATGCTGGATATGAACGCAAATGATATTGAAGCCGCAAAAAAGATTGTCGCGGGAACTGCCCGAAGTATGGGAATTGACTCAGAATTATAAAAATTATATTTATTTAAAAATCCATGGGAAAAATTCGTACACAAATACTCGGACTTGCCGATATTGAAAAACAACAAAAAGAGGAACATAAAACAGAAACTGGAGACGTAGCAGCTCCAACTGCTAAAGAAGAAAAGGT
>JBBQLR010000043.1:0-6384 GCA_038328135.1 Patescibacteria group bacterium
TTTTTTAAATTCTTCGACGGTTTTTCCTACATCTCCCAGTCTTCTATTTTCTTTTTCAAAATAGGGTCGGTCAATATTGAGCGAGGAAACGATAGATTTAATGACTGTTTTTTCTGCCATCCCAAATTCCGTTTTTTCAAATAATGGGGCCACTCTTCCTTGAAGCAGATACACGGTTTCACCGATTTCTTCGGTGCTTAACTCATTGAATAACTCTGCAAGAATGTGTGTTATTTCTAGTCGCGAGCTTTTTTCTTCGATTCGTTCGAAATATGTAGCAAGCCGGGAAAAGTACATGAATAGTATTGTATCGCATTCCTTATTTATTATCAGTATCACATCAACCATTGAATTACTGTCAAAACCCCAATCACACACAGAACAGCAATAAACACCTCATCCATACCTTCATAGTGACATTTTTATATCTTTTTTGCAAGCAGTAAAACCGATAATATTCGTTTTATATCGTCATAATGGGCTTCATTTAAAAAAAGCGGCTTATAAACCGTTGTAAAAAAAATAGTTTCCACAGTATAGTAATAAACATGCTCGCGCGTATTTTCTCCGGTACTACTATTGGTCTTGATGGAGTAATTATTGAAATTGAAGTTGATATCGCCAACAAAGGGTTTCCAACATTTAATTTAGTAGGGCTACCAAATAAAGCAATCGACGAATCAAAAGATAGGGTACGTACTGCGATTTCAAATGTTGGATATGAAATGCCCGACTCCCGACTCACGGTAAACTTAGCTCCAGCTGATATCCCAAAAGAGGGTTCAAGTTTTGATTTACCTATTGCTCTTGGAGTACTCGCAGCAGCAGGTATGATTGATAAAAAGAGTGTTGAAAGTAGTTTTTTCATCGGTGAACTGTCACTTGAAGGAACGATACGAGGAGTACCCGGCATCCTCCCCCTCACACTTTTAGCACGCGAGAAAAAAATGAAAACTATGTATGTTCCTACCCAAAATTGCTTGGAGGCGTCAGCAGTTGAAGGGATAACTATCATTCCTGTTTATAGTTTGGAGGAACTGATTCTCCACCTTAATGGGCAAAAATTAATAGATCCCGCGCCCCCTCTCTCGCTTGACCAATTTAAATCAGACAATCTGATCGAGGTAGATTTTGAAGGAATACGAGGACAGGAAACCGCAAAACGAGCGCTCGAAATTGCTGCCGCTGGATTTCATAATGTGCATCTCAAAGGTGTCCCCGGGGCAGGGAAAACACTTCTATCACGAGCCTTCCCTTCGCTCATGCCTCAACTTGAACGGGAAGAAATTTTGGAAGTATCAAAAATATATTCTATCGTTGGGCTCCTGCAGAATAAGGGGTTCATTACCACACGTCCCTTTCGAACACCTCATCATACCACTTCTCGCATTGGTCTTACCGGAGGAGGAACCCACCCGATGCCGGGTGAAATTTCACTTGCACATCGGGGAGTATTATTTTTAGACGAGTTTCCCGAATTCCCCCGCTCCACTCTTGAGTCACTCCGGCAACCGATTGAAGACGGACACATTTGTATTTCACGTGCAGCGGGAAGTATTACATTTCCCTGCAGATTTCTTCTTATCGCCGCTTCAAACCCCTGTCCCTGTGGTTACTTGGGGCATCCAGTAAAAAAATGCAGCTGCTCGTTTCATTCCATCCAACAATATCGCAAGCGGTTATCAGGACCTATTCTGGACAGAATCGATATTCATGTAGACATCCCGCCTGTAAAAGAAGAAAAACTTACCTCAAACGAAAAAGCGGAATCAAGTTCTATAGTCCGTGAACGCGTCTGCCTAGCAAGACAAAAACAGTTAAAACGATTTGGTCATACGTTAACAAATGCTGAAATGAGTTCTAATCAAATACGTACTCTATGCACGATGAGTGACGCTGCGAGTTCATTGCTAAAAACGGCGATTACTCGTCTTTCCCTTTCCGCCCGCTCTTATTTTAAAATAATTAAGATCTCACAAACGATTTCAGATCTGGAAAACACAGATAGAATTGAGGGAAAACATATTGCTGAAGCGTTGCAGTATAGACCGAAGGAAGAATAGTTAAAATTAGTAAATTAGAAAAATAATTTTTTTTAAATTCGATGTAATATGGCTGCATGCGGACCTTCATGCGGTGGCAAGCTGAGAGAGAGGAGTGGAAAAACGATGCATGACGGCGCCGCTGCAGACATATGTAAGAATTTCTTAATTAAACAATAATTATAAGTTTTTCAATCAACTCATTGTATTTTTTTATTTGCTCACTATAATGAGCATTATTATCATTCATTAGTACTTATACTATTTACTATATATGTCAACCCCAAAACCAGAAGAAAAAAAAAGCCAAAAAGCACAAGCTGTTGATTTAGCAATTGAACAAATCCAACGAGAATTTGGAAAAGGTTCCATCATGCGACTTGGCCAAGCGCCTTCCTCTTCGGTTGATGCGCTCAAAACGGGCGTTATTCCACTTGACTTTGCCCTCGGTATCGGAGGCATTCCGAAAGGAAGAATAATCGAAATCTTTGGACCAGAATCATCTGGAAAAACAACTGTCTGTCTCTCATTAATTGCGGAATGCCAGAAAATCGGCGGAACTGCAGCATTTATCGATGCAGAACATGCAATTGACCCTGCATGGGCAAAAACGCTTGGCGTTCAACTTGATGATTTACTTGTTTCTCAACCTGACACGGGAGAACAAGCCCTTGAAATTACTGAGTCTCTCATTCGCTCTGGAGGAGTTGACCTGGTAGTTGTAGACTCAGTTGCAGCTCTCGTCCCAAAAGCGGAAATCGAAGGAGATATGGGTGACGCACAGATGGGTCTCCAAGCACGTCTTATGTCTCAAGCACTCCGGAAACTTGCAGGAGTCCTTTCCAAATCTAAAACAACCATCGTTTTCACGAATCAACTGCGTATGAAGATCGGAATCATGTTTGGCAACCCAGAAACAACTCCAGGTGGTATGGCTCTTAAATTCTATGCTTCGATTCGAATGGATGTACGAAAAATAGAAACATTAAAAAAAGGTACAGAAGTAATTGGCACACGTGTACGTGTCAAGATTGTAAAAAATAAGATGGCTCCCCCATTTAAAATGGCTGAGTTCACAATTAATGGACAAGGTATCGATAAACTCGAAAGCGTTATCGACACGGCACTTGAATGCGGTATCCTCACCAAAAGCGGTTCATTCATCAAATATCAGGATAAAATGCTCGGTCAAGGAAAAGAACAGGTAAAAGACTTGCTCAACCAAGATGAAAAACTGAAACATGCCCTGATAAAAGCGGTGGAACTAAAAGTGTTCAAAAAGTAAGTAATGGAAAAAGCATTGGCTCTTGCGTATCGATTCTTATCATTCCGTCCCAGGACGTGTGTAGAGGTGGATAGATACCTTCAGAGAAAGGCGGAAAAATACCTCTTTTCTCTAGGAGATATTCAGTCGGTTTTGGAGTTACTTAAAGATCGGGGCTATATAAATGATTTAGAGTTTATAAAATCGTTCGTAAACTCGCGCAATATCTTAAAACCAAAAAGTAAACGAATGTTAGAGATGGAACTAAAAAAATTGGGAGTTGGAAACGAAGACATTAACACCTACTTTTCGACTAATTTATCTGATGAAAGTGGGTTAGCCCTTAAGGCTCTCTCAAAAAAAATGAAGTCACTTTCACTCATAACGGATGAAAAAATACGATTCATAAAAGCCATCACATTTCTCCAAAGACGAGGGTTTTCGTTCGATATAGCTAAGCAAGCCTATTTGCAACTAACCCAGAAATAGAGTACAATATCGCTATATTATTAATTGGTTGGCGGAGAGGTACCAATTATTGTTCTCATCACCATGATTCACTATTTATCACAATTTGGCAACACAATTGATGCATAAAAGACGTACTCTCTCTCAACTGATCTAAACAAAAAAACTATGTTCGGTTCATTTTTTAAACGATTGTTCTTCGGAAAACAGGTCGAAGACCAAGAAATCAAGCTTCGACAAGAAGCAAAAGAAATTATCCTCAAGGCTAATGAGGAAGCGCTCCACATTAAAACAGATGCAGAACGCCAAGCCCAAAAAAACCTCGCAGAAGCCCTTGATGCTGAAAAACGTATTGCTGTCGAAAGGCAACAGATAGTCGAAAAAGGAAAGCTTCTTGATACAGAGAAACAAGATATCGAAAAAGAAAGACAGTCTCTCGCAGATTCAAAAAAAAATGTAGAGGAAAAAAGAGACCAGATTCTTCAAAAACTGGAGTCAATAGCCCAGATGACGAAAGATCAAGCAAAACAACTTCTCCTTCAGGGATGGGAAGAAAAACTCAAAGCAGATGTTGCAAGACGAATTACCCAAGCCGAAGAAGACGTAAAACGAACAGTTGATGAAAAGGCAAAACATCTTCTTGTAGATGCTATGCGTTATGGTGCTACCGATGTCACTGCAGAATATACACTTTCAGTTGTGCACCTTCCAAGTGATGAATTCAAAGGAAGAATCATCGGAAAAGAAGGTCGAAATATCCGTGCATTTGAAGTGGCAACGGGAGTCGACGTAGACCTTGAAGAAGAAGGAGTAATAAAGATTTCTTCATTCGATGCTATACGCCGTGAGATTGCACGTACAGCTCTTGAAAAACTCATCAAAGATGGCCGTATCCAGCCCCCAAGAATCGAAGAAATCGTCGCAAAGACAAAAGAAGAAGTTGAAAAAACAATCTTCAAGGCGGGAGAAGAGTTGGCTCATAAGGTGGGAGTATTTAATCTACCCGTTGAGCTTATTAAGCTTCTCGGAAGATTTAAATATCGCTTTTCGTATGGACAGAATATGATAATTCATACTCTTGAGGAAACACGAATAGGTATTGCTTTAGCACATGAATTGAAAGCAGATATAAACGTAGTAAAGCTTGGTTGCTTGTTCCATGATATTGGAAAAGTGATAAATGATAAGGAAGGTTCGCATATTGATTTAGGTGTTGAACTTTTGAAGAAATATCGCTTCCCACAAAAGGTAATCGATACAGTTGCTTCCCATCATGAAGATGTTCCTATGAATAGCCTAGAAGCAGTTATCGTTTATATTTCTGATGCAGTATCTGGAGGGAGACCAGGAGCTCGACATGAAGATTTTGAAGAATACTTAAAACGAATAAAGACAATTGAAGATGTAGCAAAAACTAAAAAGGGAGTGAAGGAGGCATTTGCATTACAGGCTGGTAGAGAGCTCCGAGTAATAGTACGACCAGATGAGATGTCAGATGATGATACTGTCATTTTGGCTGCTAAAATTAAACAAGAATTGGAAGAGAAGTTTGATGTATTCCCAGGACAGATTAAGACAACAATCATACGGGAATATCGTACGGAAAGTACAACTAAAATTTAGGTTGTAATTCAAAAAGACCACCTGGAGAAAAAAATCTAGGTGGTTTTTTTTTGGTTCACACGTCGCGCCACAAGGCCCCGAATTTGATATAGATTGTTACAATACGATATTTTAAGTGTAGATTGACAGGACGCGCAAAAATGAGTAAGCTTTCTCTACTTAATCATAAGTTAAGTCTCATAAAAGGCAGGTGAATCTATATGACAAAAGCAGATCTTATCGCACAAGTAACAAAAAAAGCAGGTCTTACTGCAAAAGCATCCAAGGATGCTGTAAATGCAGTCTTCGGCTCTATCACAGATGCTATGAAGCGCGGTGAAAAAGTCGTTGTAACAGGATTTGGCACATTCATGGTCCGAAAAAGAGCAGCCCGAAAAGGCCGCAATCCACAGACAGGTGCTGAAATTCAAATTCCAGCAACAAAAACTCCAGGTTTTACAGCTGGTAAAAGCCTTAAGAGAATTGTGAAGTAATAGACCTTTGGTCTACACAAAAAGATACCGCCTTTCGAGGCGGTGTTTTTTTTACTATGATATACTTATTTATATGCCGGTCTTCATCGCTACAGACCATCGTGGTTTTGAACTTAAAAACAAACTTGTAGAATATTTACAGGAGAAAAATATTCGTATTGAAGATTTTGGCAACTATAGCTTTGACCCGTTGGACGATTATCCGGATTTCGCGCAAAAAGTTGCCCAGGCAGTCCAACAAAATCCCCAGGAAAATCTTGGAGTTGTAATTTGTGGATCTGCAATTGGAGTAAGTATTGCGGTGAATAGATTCAAACAAATCCGATGTGGAGTGGCGTTAAACGCCGAGCAAGTACAACACGGGCGAGAAAATGACCATACAAATATTCTCGCAATTGCTTCAGACTTTACCGATTTTGAAACTGCAAAAAAATACATCGACATTTTCCTTTCGACCAATCCAAAAATGGAGGAAAAATATACAAGAAGAGGGAAGAAGCTTGATGCTATACCC
>JBBQLR010000044.1:0-5972 GCA_038328135.1 Patescibacteria group bacterium
TCCGAACCCAATATTCTCAATATTGCATGGAGTTTGCTCATCACCTTCACCATAGACTGGAGAATAGAATGGAGAATTATTTATTGCAACTATTTTACGTTACTGAAAAAACTTAGGGATAATAAATACAAGAATATCAAAATTAAAGGTGTTGGCTTGATTCCACCTGCGCTATTTAATACATCAAGTACACTTCAGAAAATAAATTATGTACTGGGAGATATGTTTTTTTTGAAACTATTTGCATATAGATTCCTCATCATCGCAGAAAAGGGTTAGATTTTTTTTAGGACAAAAAAACAAGCAGAGGGTTTCATTGTATCCTCCAATATCAATTTTTCAATTTTCTTTGTCGTTTGAGTGAGATTTTTTCGACCGATATTCCAACGCTTAAAAAAAGTATAGGTAATGAGGGAAAAAATGGATGAATAATGATGTAACTCTGTTTTTTGCGAAGATAGTTCGTATAAATAGTCAATTGCCTCAACTATTTCATATCCAGATTTTTTGAAAAGAGTAGTCCATTCTTTCTTGGAGAAAAGGGAGTCATGATGCTGTATTCGATTAAATAAGTGTATATATGCTTTTCCAAATAATTTCCCCCCACATAAGTTGTCGCTCCAGGGAGAGCACATAACAGTAGTCATAAGATACCCATTTTTTTTCGTTACTCTACACATCTCCGTAACACTTTTTTTAATATTTGGTACATGTTCAAAAACGCAATTCGAAATTATTGTTCGAAAAGTACCCGACTTGAAAGGGATCGTTGTACCATCATATACTTGCAATTTTTTATACATATAAGTTGGAATAGATTCCTTTATTCGACTAGAGGGAAGATCAAGACCTATATCGATAAATCTTTTCTTAAAAATTGTACTTGCAAAAAAACCATCCCCACATCCGAAGTCAAGTATGGGACCTTTCATTTTATGTATTCGTTCATAAAACAAAAATGCTTCTTGAGGACGTATATATGCGTAGAACGAGGGTCGATTTTCCAAATACTTTTGTATGAAATAGCGGTAGTTCTTCATCGGCTAATAATTCGACGCATAATTGTGTAAATACTATCATATGTTTTTTTAGAATCAAATAATGTTCTCGCTCGTTCAATTAAATAGGTATTTGAGAAATGAACTTTGTCTCTTAGAATATGATGAAACGCATCGGTTAAATCGCTTTGACTTGAAGGAGGAACAAGAATGCCCATTCTTGTCATTTGGATGGGTATACGCACGCCTGGTAGATCAGAAGCTACTACCGGCGTTCCTTGGAGCATCGCTTCAACCTGCACCATTCCAAAGGCCTCAGTCCTGTTGAGAGAAGGGAGAGCGAGTACATCTATACTTTTATAAAATGAACTGAGCTTTCCACCCAGTAGTGTGCCAAGGAAAATATGGGGAATCTTTTTCTCCATAAGCATCTTGTCTATTTTTTCAAAATATTTGTCTTCGCCCGCTACATCTTTTCCTATAGGACCTGCGAAGCATAATAAGGTATTATCTAGTTTCGAAATGCTTTCGATAAGCACTTCAATTCCTTTTTCTGCCGCTATCCTCCCACAAAACCCTACAACATATTTAAATTCCTTTCTTCGTTTTTTAAGTTCCTTTAAATATAGCTCATCAGGGTGAGCGGAGTTTATAGGAGGCAGGAATGGTTCCATTTTACGTTTGAAAATTTGATACATTGGTTTATCCTTGTAGTAATCTTCTGTGTAAATAATTATTTTATTTGACAATAGTAGTTGTAGAAATACTCCGCAGTTCAGAACAGTATTGATAATCCAATTGAGCGGCGAGAAGGGGAGGAGGACTTCGCAGTGTAATAGTGTAATAACCGGTTTTGAGCGTATTTTCGCTATCAAAGCAAGTGCAATCCCCTCAAAGCTAGGAAGATTTATCATGATGATATCTGCTTTTCTTGTTTCATTCCAAAAATAAGTGAGAGATTGGGGAGAGATGAATCCTTTGGAAATCCGAAATGTATAGTTCATTCGCACAATAGTGGTTGATTCATTTATTTTTTCTTTATCCACAAGATTATGTTTATGGTGGAATGCTAGGCAGGTAGTTTCAAGTGCTAGGTTGCTTTCCGAAAACAAGCGGAATGGATATTGTGTAAGACCTGAGACATACGGATAAAAATAGGGTGAGAAGAAAAGAAGCTTTATAGGATATTTTTTTGTTGCCATGATATGAGTGAGGAAATGCCAGTCGTAAATGGAGTAGTTGGTTGCCATCCAAGCATTTTTTTTGCTTTTGAATTGTCTGATACGAAATATGATTGATCTCCCAATCGTTCTTTTTCCATCATCAATTGTGGGCGAAAGCCAATTTTCTTCTCAAGTATTGCAAGAACCTGCCGAAGGGAAAAGCTATTTTTTTTGCCGCCACCAATATTGAATACCTGGCCTGGAATAATGTTGATTTTGTTAACTGCACACTCATATGCCTTCACCAAATCTTCGACATACAGCAAATCCCTTACTTGATGACCATCCCCAAAAAGGGTGATAGGTTTGTTTTGTAATACTTGTTTTGAAAAATGTGCGACCCATCCTTGATCTTCTACTCCCAGCTGATGTGGTCCATATATACATGATTGTCTAAATACGACTGTTTTTACTGCAAAACTTCGATAATAATCTTGCATATATTGATCAATAGTTCCTTTAGAGCAACCATAGGGAGAGATAAATTCCAATGGTTCATTTTCATCTACGCCTTGCGAGTGTTTAGATTTTACATGATTCTTGAGATCGCCATACACTTTATTTGATGATGAATAGATTACAAAAGCTTTTGGATTATATTTTCTGATGGCTTCAAGGAGTGCAAATCCACCTACGATGTTTGATGTAAAATCATTTTGAGGGTCTCTTAGTGAGGTAGTGACTGCCGTTTGGCCAGCAAGATGGATTATTACATCGGCCTTTTTTATCGATGATATGTATCCCCCCGTATTTTGAACATGACAATTGGTGAAGGAGAGGGGAGAGATGACATTATTTTTAAGATATTGGAGGTTTTTATCTGTACCAAATCTCGAAAGGTTGTCGATTATGGAGATGGAGTTACTTTTCGTAGTTCCAAAGTAAAGGGCGGTATTTGTTCCTATAAACCCTGCTCCTCCGGTGATTAAAATGTTCATAGTTTGTGGATAAGGTTATTTGAGTAAACGATTAGAAATGAATTCAACTGCGTGCCTTAGATGGGGGAATTTTCTTGGGAAAATCGTTCCTTTGTCAAAGATATTATAAATCCAAATAATTTCTGCCGATGTTGTCTTTGATAGATGATTGACGATATCAAAATTGTCTTCCACATACATCTCAAGCTTCAATTTTTTGATCATGCGTTCTTTGAATTCATGGGGTTGTTCATCTTTACTATTATAGTAAACGCCTTTGAATGTATTTTCTAAATTATTTTTCTTAACCCAGCCTTCAACAGTTGCTCCTAAAAAATTATATCGTGCCGTTATGAGGTATGCTTCGATTTTACCCTCGTTGACTAATGTAGTAATTTCACTAAGACCAGGTGCATTGAAAATGCTTGATTTGTGAACGAACCGCCAGAAAAGTTTTTCATGTGCTGTTTTGGGATAGTAAAATGCCAATTTTTTTTTATGAAGGAAAACTTTCTTAATTGATGACACGAACGGGCGGATGATACGGCCGGGATTATAGAGAAGCACGCCATCCATATCAAATCCGATACGGAGGGGAGGCGTTAGGTTAGTCATGAGTGATATTGTACTACACAAGCCCCGCATGTTTCTATTTGGAATTTTGATTTCATGTGAGAATCGAGTATACTTAATGCATGTTGCCCATTTTTGCACAGATTGCATCACTATCCATTTATACCTACGGGGTTTTTTTGGTTTTAGGTTTTTTTTGGAGCTGTTTCTTTATTTGGAAACATATTCGGATTTCAAAATTTGGGGAAGAAACCGCGTTTGATATTACATTTCTTTCTTTTGGAGGAGCGTTGGTTGTTGGAAGACTAGTATACGGGCTTATCCATTTTCAAGAGTTTGGGCTGAACATCCTTAAATATATATTGGTAAATGGATACCCCGGCATTTCACCCGCAGGAATGCTCTTGGGTGGGGTAGGAGCAATGTATTGGGCATGTTATATTCGAAAAATTAAGTTTATGGAGCTGAGCGATTATATCGCTCCATCACTATTTATTTTTGCTGCTTTCGCCGAATTAGGTGCATTTGTTGTTGGGGCCGAGCCAGGAATTACATGGAAGTGGTTTCGACACCCTGTTGCCATCTATAAAGCGTTTCTTTTAGGGATTGGCGCGTACATCTCAACGTTCATGTTTTATAACGTACGAAAAGATAAAATAGAGAAAGGCGCACCTTTATTTTTCTTTTTTGGGTCCTATTCCTTCGTCTACGTGGCATTTCAATTTCTTAAGGATAAGCGCGCTCTACTCACCGAAAGCCCCGTCGACAATTGGGTGTTTTTTATTTTGCTCTTGACATCTTGTTTTTATTTTGTGTATTATTTCAGAGTTTTAATCATTTCAAGTATCAGTGCATTTATTAATTCGAAAACTAACTATGTCAAACAAACTGTCAAAAACATTTCTCACAAATCAAAAAACGTTCATCGAGGAGGAACAGAAAAAACTGCTACTTCTCATAGAAAATCTGAAAGTTGAAGATCCATTCTCCGATCCTGGACATGCTACCGATAATGCTGCAGTTGATACAGATGTTCGTGAACAAGTCGGTCACGACACCGTTGAAGCAGAAATGAAAGACGCGACAAAACGGCTTTCAGAATTGAAAGCTGCGGGTGAACTTATGAAAAAGGGAAGATATGGAATCTGCGAAAGATGTAATAATGATATTCCTCAAGCCCGTCTGGAACTCGTACCAGAGGCTCGATATTGCATTGAGTGCAAAAAAGCGTTGAGCAAATAAAAAGCTCTTCCATTTGCGACACCTTTTTATGCTATTAATCAGTCGTGAGCATGGGGGAGTTAATGCTATACTAATTATATATGGGTGAATTGCCAGCATCGCTTTTCTTTAATGCTTCGATGTTCCTCCTTGTCCCGCTGATCATCGCATATATCTTTAAGAAAAATAAAATTTCTCCAGTCGTTGGGTATATGCTTGGAGGAATGGTACTTTCCAATTTTTTTGGGAAATTCACCAATCAACAGTCCCTTGATAGCTTTGCCTATTTTGGAATACTTCTTCTTATGTTTACTGTGGGACTTGAAACTCAGTTTGATCGCATGATTGCCCTAAAACGATATATTTTTCTTGGAGGACTTCTCCAATTAACCCTTTCAGCATTATTTGTTGGAATTTTAAGTTTTTTTTTCGGATTTAACTTCGTTCAATGTCTGCTCATTGGTATTGCATTATCTTCTTCATCCACAACCATTGTTGCAAAGATAATACAGGATAAGGGAGAAGAGGGAAGCTTTGTTGGTGAAATGGCGATGGGTGTTCTTATGTTCCAGGATCTCGCATTTATCCCTTTTATGGTGATATTCAATTCTTTTACTGGGGAAAATCATACTGTTGTCCAGATTATGCAAAAAATAGTAGTCGATATGATTTTCGCCGGTGGGATATTGTTTTTTTCTTACTATATGGGAAAACGTATTGCTCCTTATGTTTTTAATAAATTTGCAATGCTTTCGCGCGAGCTCCTTAATCTATTTATTGTCTTTTCTATCTTCTTGGTGGCTTATATTTCAACGCTATTGCATATTTCACCCTTCGTGAGTATCTTTGTTGCGGGTGTCATCGTAGCACAAACCGTTGAGCATTATCATATTTTTTCTCAGATACGTCCGTTCCGTGATATCCTTTCAATAATCTTCTTTATCTATATAGGGATGAATATTAATCTTGGGGTCCTATTCCCAACACTAGTTCCCATGCTAATCTTTGCATTTTTGGTAATGATTATCAAGGCTTTCACC
>JBBQLR010000045.1:0-5752 GCA_038328135.1 Patescibacteria group bacterium
ACTCTTCATCATCTTTTGCTGTGTTACCCTCAATTGCAAACACTAAAGAGTTAATTAATAAATAAAAAAAACAAATCATTAGAGAATATTCTACAAATTTAGATACTTTGTTATTTTTTGGTTTATTGCTTGAAATTAAAACAGCCAGAAAAGAAATAATACCTATAAAAATATTAGAGAAAAATAAAGTATTTATAAGTTTACCGTTAAATAAATCAACATTAGCTTCAGAATATTTTATAAAAATTAGTATGTTTATTAAAAATATCAACATTGTTGTTAGCCATAAATATTGCCAAGCTTTTTTAGGACTGATATTATGCAAAAATTTTTTATTTTTGGGGTTCTGAATACAATTGAGCTCGTGGCTATCTGAGTCTGCCTTTATTTTGTATTCCTTTCTACAATAATCACAAGTCCACACATTTTCATAATCATTCTCCTTTTTTTTCTCATCTTCCTCCAGCTCTGTTTCTGACTGAACAGCACCACAATATTTACAAAACTTACTATTTTCTGTTATTTTTTTACCACAAGATAAACAAAACATAATTAAGTTGATTATACCAATTATCTATATTCCAAATTAAGAGGATTTATTTAAAAAATAAACAGATTTTTCTTTGTGTTAATATTAAAATAGAGTGATTGTATATTATATATATTACCTATCTTTCCGTGTAATATGATTAGTGCTCACCCAGATGATATTGTTATTTACTATGGAGGATTGATTCATCAACTGGTAAAAGACGGAAAAGACATTTTTGTAGTAACTGTAAGTAATGGAGCCAGGGGTAGTAAGAACTCTGTTATTTCCGAAGAAAAACTTGCAAATATACGACTTGAAGAGGAGTTGGCCGGTCTTGAATACCTCAAAATTCCAAAAGAGAATGTGACCTGCCTAAATTATAAAGATGGGGAAGTAGAGAGCGATATGAAGCTCATAAGAGATATTGTAAAATATATTCGAAAATATAAACCTGACATCGTTTGCACTCATGAGCCAACGGGGATATATATGCCGATTGGTAGTCAAAATGGTTATTGGGTGCAACACCGCGATCATCGGAAAGTTGCTGAGGCAGTTATTGATGCGGTATATCCATTTTCAAGAGATCGATCATTTTTTCCTGAGCAGGCAAATGAGGGGCTTGAACCTCATACTGTTTTCGATCTCTTACTTACTGAAGAGAACGGAGTAAACTTCAAATTTGATTACACAAATGACATGGAGACAAAAAAGGCAGCTATGCGTCTTCATAAAAGCCAGATGAACGAAGACTTCATCACCGATGTTGTTGAAGCGATAAAGGAGGATGGGCGATACTTAGAATACTTTAACTATATTCATCTATTGTGGTAAGTAAATTGCTCTTACAAGTTAATTTGAATTGCTCTAAAGCGTGGGTGACTGACGGGAGTTGAACCCGCAACATTCGCCTCCACAGGGCGACGCTCTAACCAGGTTGAGCTACAGCCACCAATGAATATATATTATACAGCCTAGGAAGGCGTTTCGAAACTGCTTTCTGTCAAGAGGGGCATTACTTGTATCTCATAGGGAAACAAAGTATGATGGGAAAGCATATGAAGCTCAAACAGATAGAAGAAATTGCGACTAAAAAAGTACCGGTATGGCAGCCTGCACTTCTTGCTGCTCTTCTCGTTTTGGGAGCGGTTGTTATACCGCTTATTGCTAAAAAAAATCCATCCGTGGAAAAAAAAGAGACAACCGGAGTAACGCTTGGCGTGAGTGATATCAAGCAACGAGTGAGCGATCAACTCGATAACGGAATGAAAAATATAGTTATGCCACTATCAAATAATCTCCAAAAAGAAGCCGGCGTTGTACTGGGACTTGCCCAGCAAGCAGTACAACAAACTGTACAAAATGTCGCGTCCCAAGGGGCAAATCAGGTAAAAGAGTTTGTTTTCGATAATACTCTCGGGAAAGTACTTCAAAATATCAACACGCTTCCTGCTGACCAGCAAGAGTTGATAAAAAAAGCAATTTGCAAATAACAATGCGTTTTGGTATCTTTATACCACTATGGAAATAAAATATCTTTCTCACTCGTCCTTTCTCATTAAAACAAAAGATGCTAAATTAGTGATGGATCCGTTCGATCCTAAGTTTACTGGCTTGAAGTTTCCTAAACAAGAAGCAGATATTGTTACTATCTCACACGACCATAAAGATCATAATCACAGAGAACTTATCGATGGCGCTCCATTATTTATCACATGGCCCGGTCAATTTGAAAAAAAAGGAATACGTATTTGGGGTTTTAGTTCATTCCATGACAAAGTAGGAGGGAAGGAACGAGGAGAGAATGTGATGTATAAAATTGAATCAGAAGGTATATCAATCTTGCACTGTGGTGATCTTGGGACTGGCCTCACTGATGATCAGTTGGATGAAATCGGAGATGTGGATATTCTCCTTGTGCCAGTTGGTGGAAAATATACCATTACTGCCGATGAAGCGATAAGCCTCATAAAAAAAGTTGAACCATCCGTTGTCATTCCTATGCATTATGGAAGACCAGACTTAATAGTGGAAGGGCTTGAACCACTTGAAGTATTCCTTAAGAAAATGGGAGCAGAACAAACAGAACCTCTTGATAAATTAATAGTAAAGAAAGAGGATTTTGCGCTTGACACTGCAATGCGAGTGGTTGTGTTGAAATAAAATATAAAAATTTATGGCACTATCTTCCGCTTCCCTGGCTCTGCGCGTACCTCCACAGGACCTTGATGCAGAAAAGTCTGTCCTGGGAGCTGTCCTTATTGATTCTTCAGCAATAAGCCTTGTTGCAGAATTCCTTCAGATAAATCACTTCTATGTGCGGTCACACCAACTTATTTACTCTGCAATGTTGGAATTATTTGAACAACAACAGCCAATAGATGTTATAACCCTCCGGAATCAGCTTCAGAAAAACGGGACTATAAAAGACGCAGGTGGGGCTCCCTATCTTTCCGACCTCATCAACACAGTGCCCACTTCCGCGAATATCGAAAACTATGCACATATTGTAAAAGATCAATGTACGAAACGGAGGCTTATTGAGCTTGCCTCACGCACGGCTGAAACCGCTTTTAATGAGGTGGGCGATATCAAACAAATGTTGGACGAAGTGGAATCAGATATTTTTGCAATTGCACAGTCTCAATCTCATCGTGATTTCATTCAACTTAAAGAAATAGTAGCAAACAGCTTTGAAAGGCTGGAGGAGTTTATGAAAAATGGAGCAGGATTCCGAGGCGTTCCTACTGGCTTCATCGATTTGGATAACAAATTAGCAGGTATGCAGGCTTCAAATCTTATCATTCTTGCTGCACGGCCTGGTATTGGAAAAACGTCTTTTGCACTTAATATCGCTTCCAATGTGGCATTGAAGGCAAAAAAAGGAGTGGGATTTTTCTCACTAGAAATGAGTAAGGAAGAGCTTGTGGATAGACTTCTTGTGGGGCAGGCCGATATCGATGCATGGAGGCTTAAAACGGGAAAACTTTCGGATGATGATTATCGTCGACTTACGCAAGCAATGGGGGAGCTCTCAGAAGCCCCAATATACATCGATGATACCCCTGGGCTCTCAATACTTGAAATGAGAACAAAAGCACGGAAACTTAAGGCTGAAAAGGACATACAGCTTATCGTCGTAGACTACTTACAACTTGCAGATGCTGGAAAACGGTTTGAATCTCGCGTGCAAGAAGTGTCTTTTGTATCTCAAGGTCTTAAGAATCTTGCCCGCGAACTGAAAATTCCGGTAATTGCTCTTTCACAGCTATCTCGAGCTGTTGAGCAACGGGGAACTAAAAAACCACAACTTGCGGATTTACGTGAGAGTGGAGCTATTGAACAGGATGCAGACGTTGTTATGTTTCTCTACTATGAAGATGAAAGTGAGGATTTACTTAACGCTTCCAAGAGAATGGTAAAACTATACATGGCAAAACATCGAAACGGTTCAACCGGTGAAATCGATTTAATGTTCCGTGGAGATCGCGTAAAATTCTACTCAATCGATAAAAGTGCGATTACTATATAATAGTAGTATTGGGAACGTTATTACCAATTATTTATAAATCATATGGCACGAGCTGTTATTAAGACTGCAAAAAAACCTTTCGAGTTAAAGGTAGGAGATAAAATAGTGAATATTTGTATGTGTGGGCTTTCAAAAAATCAGCCTTTCTGTGATGGGTCTCATATGAATACCCTTGATGAAAAGGACGATACACTTTACCAGTATGACGAAAAAGGGAAGAGAATGACAGAGGATTGTTGTGGAGGCGATAAAAAAGATGGCGCATGTTGCGGTGGAGGGCACTGCGGTGAAAAACCCCATGAAAAATAAAAAATATATCATCTTCGATTTCGACGGGACAATTGCCAATACTATTCCTGTTATGCGGACAATTGCGCAAAAGATAGTGGAGGAGGGAAAGCCTGGTATGAAGATAACTGAAGAAGATTGGGAGTGGGTGAGAAATCACAAGCTAATGGATTTTCCCAAAAAATTTGATATCCCTCTCTTTAGAATTCCGGGATTACTGCTCCAAGGGAGGGAAATAATGAAGAAGCTTATTTATTCGGTTGAACCGTGCAAGGGGATAGAGGAAGCTATTAATGAATTGAAAGCGAAAGGATATTCTTGTGCAATTTTATCATCAACTAATAGAGATACTATCCAGGAATTCTTGCTACAACATTCGTTGGTGGATTTATTCGATTTTGTCCACTCGGAACTGAATTTGTTTGGGAAAAGTGCCGCCCTTACATCTTTGATGAAACAATATAAGATGCCCCAGGAAAAAGTAGTGTATGTGGGAGATGAAATCCGAGATCTTGGAGCATGCCAAAAAATAAAACTCGATTGTATTTCTGTTACCTGGGGTTTGAGTTCTCCAGAAGCGTTCAAAAAAAATGAAGCACAATATATCATCGATAAACCTGAACAGCTCATCACACTTTTATCATGATTTTTGTCGATACTATAGATATTTATAGCTTACACACCTATTCATGGAGATTGATATGAAAATACGTTGTGTATTCCTATATTAAGTTCTTCTTTGTATTTTGGTAATGACTTCACTTGATAAAAATAAGAAATCAGTTCAAACTCTTTAATTTGTTGGACTATATTCATAATGGTTTTATCAATAAACCATGGAGAGATGTAAATATAGAAAGTGGTTAGTTGCTTGTGGGTAGAGATTGGAGATTGGAGATTGGAGATAAGAAAAGAATAGTTCATTGAGAACATATCAGCATTAATAATCCTGATGTTTTTTCGGTTGGGATGGAAAAGTCGGCGAATATGAAGAATGGTGAGGAGTACGGGATTTATTTCAACAGCAACATATTTTGTATTCAGCTCTTTTTCATAAGCTACATCAGCAGCTTTAAAAATAATAATACCATCCCCAGCGCCAAGATCGATAATTGTTTGATTGTTACGAATATGTAAAGCCTTCAGAATGAGGGGCATATCTTTTCCATTTGAAGGAAAATAAGGCACCGGAGAAAAACGGGGGAAAGCAAATATAATGA
Source organism: Patescibacteria group bacterium (assembly GCA_038328135.1). GTDB lineage: Bacteria > Patescibacteriota > Microgenomatia > UBA1406 > GWC2-37-13 > JAKBEU01. The sequence continues at coordinate 5,573 of JBBQLR010000045.1, forward strand.
TGATAGCAAACAACAAAACGACGCAAAAGATAAGTAAACACATGGATTAATGATATCAAATGAAGTGTGGTATATAATTATTATATGAAAAAAATACTCCGACTTGGCACTTTTATAGCTATTTTATCAGCAATAATGGTATCTACCGCTTCTCCAGTTCATGCGGATGTAATTCGAGGA
>JBBQLR010000046.1:0-5683 GCA_038328135.1 Patescibacteria group bacterium
TCCCTTATGATGTTGGTCGATGCTTTTTTAGCACATAAAAAGGCTCAAAGGCGCATTGTAGAGCTGTATGAATATGCTAAAACAAATAACTTCCGCTTTTACTCTTTTGGGGATGCTATGCTTATCCTTTAAAAGTGAGGACAATTATGTCCTTGAATTTTCTTCTTCCCTCAAGTACTATCAAGCTAGTGAACTATATTAATCATTTCACTTTTTATATATGAGAGATACAAAAGCCCCAGACTACAAAGGGACATTTAACCAGTTAGAAAAAATGCTTGATGAGTATCTAGGGAAAAAAGCACCTGCAATGCCAGAAAATATCAAGGAAACACTTGTTTCATTTGCTCCTTATCTTGCTATCATCGGTATCGTTATTTCACTTCCTGCGATTTTTGCGATTGTTGGTATTGGTGCTATGCTTGGACCTCTTGGGGCACTTACAGGCGCGGCTTATGTATATGGACCAGCATATTATATTGGTATCGTGGGGCTCATCATTTCTGCTATTTTGGAAGGTCTTGCTATTCCCGGCCTGTTTAAACGAACAGCAACTGCTTGGAGATTTATGTATTATGCATCTCTTGTGAGCTTTGTCGCATCGATATTGCAAGGCAATTTAGTGAGCGCAATAATTGGAGCACTCATTGGATTGTATATCTTATTCCAAGTGAAAAATAAGTATAAATAAGTCATTTTAGGGCACTAAGTTAAAAAAGGCGCTGGCCCTCCTTCGCTCAAGCATCTAAAGATAGCTTCGGCGGGTGAGAGAAACCGGCGTCTTTTTTATATAGATGGTACGGTATAATACCTTCATATGTCATTTTTTAAAGTAAAGCACCGATCTCAAAAGTCCCAGGCTCGTCTAGGCACGATTACAACCGATCATGGGCTCATCCAAACACCTGCATTTGTGCCTGTTGGGACAAAAGCCACCATTAAAGGAATTACCCAACAACAAATAGCAGATTTACATGTTCAACTTTCTTTTGTTAACACCTACCATCTTGTCGTTCATCCTGGGACAAGCTTGTTTCAAAGCTCCGGGGGGGTGCATAATTTCGCAAAATATACCATTCCTCTCATGTCAGACTCCGGGGGATTCCAGGTGTTCTCATTAGCTCAAAATGCAAGAAGGGCGAAGCTGCACGGTGATGATACAGGAGCCGGTATTATTGCGACAAGACACAAAGGAGAGGAGCTCCCTATCGTTGAGAAGATTTCCGAAGATGGGGTTATGTTTCGATCGGTCTATGACGGCCAACTCATAAATTTCACTCCTGAAACTTCGATGAATTTTCAGCGAGCAATTGGAGCGGATATCAATATGGCATTTGATGAGTGTACCTATTATCCCGCTACGCATGAGTATGCTGAGAAAGCTATGAAGAGGACTCATGAGTGGCTAAAGCGATGTATTATTCGTCGTGCAACGGATTCGTACGAGGCCGGGCCCCATCAAACAAAAAATCAATATTTATACGGGATTATACAGGGGGGTACATTTGAAGATTTACGGAAAAAATCTGTGCAGTTTGTTGTTGCCCAAAATACTCCAGGAATAGCAATCGGCGGAGTATCGGTTGGCGAAACAAAGGAAGAAATGAGGAATCAAGTGAAATGGGTAGCATCATATCTCCCGGCAGACCGCCCCGTCCATCTCCTTGGCGTTGGTCACGTGGATGATATTGTCGATTTAGTGAAATATGGCATCGATACATTTGACTGTGTTGAGCCTACTCGCGTTGCTCGAATGGGAGTAGCATACCAGACAGAAGCTGTCACGGCACATTTAGATGGAACGAATTTATCGTATGAAATTGACCTCAATAAAACCATCTATAAGGCCGATTTAAGCCGTCTTGACGGGAAATGTTCTTGTTCAACTTGTATGAACTATAGCAAGGCATATATCCATCATTTGTTCAAACAACGTGAACTCTTGGGATATACCCTTCTTTCCTATCATAATTTGTTTATAATGGAGAGGTTGATGGAAAAAATCCGAGCTCGAATTGGGGAAGATTTGATATAATTATATATGGAAAATACATCAATCAACATGATACAAACAAGACCTTTAGAGTCATCAGAAAGAGCTGCAATTCTGTCAAACTTTGTCGAAATACAGAATCCGCAAGAAATAGCCACCTTTTGTGTCGATGGGCGAAAAGGTCCACGGCTTAATGCTGCAAAAAAAAGTATAGAAGGACCCTATCTCCAGGCGTTGGGTGGAAGCTATCACTTAGTTGCTCTCAATTGGCTTCTCAATAATGGCGGTACTGCGGATTATATGCAATCAGCCCAACAGACATTTACGACTATGCAAGAAAAAAGAATGAAAATTGGAGTGCATCGAGGGCATCATGGAGAGGGAGAAAAGTCTGATTGTGGTTTTGCCGATAATTTGGGAAAAATTATACAGACGCTCAATAATAATAAAGATGGAATTTGGCAGCTTATTACTCAGGCAGAAGAGTCATTGTCCGTAAAAACAGCAGAGTGGGGAGCTCTCATGAAATCGATAGAAGATGCACGAATCGATACGATACCATCAGGTGATGTTTTAATAGAAACTGCTGAAAGTAAGGGAGCGGATATGCAGAATCTTGAAGGAGAACATCAAGAAATTGCAGCTGTCGTGAATTTGAAGCCAAATACCACGCTTAATGTGGATGATAATCAACAAACGCAAGCTTTTAATTTGGATTTATGGCGCATTATTGAACAAGCAGAACAATTAGGAATGGATGAAAGCAAAGCTACATTACTTTCACTTGGTTTGTACGTCGCAACGGAGATGGTGCTTGTGGAGCAAAAAAACAAACCGCGCCTGCCCATTGTTATTAATAAATAAGGGAGTATTTTAACTTTTAAAGAGGGTATGCAGACCTAAAGGTTTGTAAATCCACTTCTTTTTTACCTTCAAGTTGGACTTTGGTGATTTGGGGTTGGCGATTGGGGGTGAGTGCCATACCTGTAATCTTGAGGCGTTTTTCAACTCCATTTATGGGAAGCATGGTCCATATTCCTGGCCATGGGTAGAAAGCGCGAAAGAGTGAATGATAAGAGATTGGCGATTGGAGATTGGGGGTTGATGACGGGTATTTTTTGTGATATTCGGCGATTATAGGGGGAATATCTTCACTTTTCAGCTCCTCGTCTTTTATAATCTTTTGAATAATAGGGAATGGGATAAATCCATCTTTCTTAGTCAATAGTCGTGTAAAAGTTGCTTTTGTATGGTCTTGTTCTTTTTTTTGCAGTGCTCCATCAATAAGTAATTGTATATTTTTCTTGAATAGCTTATAGCCAATGGCAGAAAGTCTAAATTTTAACAGTTCCTGAGTATCTTCCGGCACAATACTATATTCTTCCTGATCAATAATTTTTCCATGATCCATACGTTCATCCATCTCAATGAGGCTAACGCCCGTGCGTTTATCACTCATCAAGAGTGGATAGGTAATAGGAGAAGGGCCCCTATATTTCGGTAGAAGGGATGGATGGATATTCCAGAAGCCCCAACGAGGTATTTTAAGCATTTGTGCAGGGATAAGTTCTCCAAAAGCATACAGAAGCACGAGATCTACCTCTTTTAGTCGTTGGTCGAGAGTCGTTAGTCGAAAGTCGTCAAAGAAGGGGATGTTGTGTTGTTGCGCGAGGAGCTTCACTGGGGTGGGGGTAAGAATTTGTTGCCGTCCGGCCTTGCGATCTGGTTGGGTGACTACAAATGTGAGCGCAACTGGAAGATTTTTGTCTTCAATTACCATTTGGAGCACATCTGCTGCAAAGCTAGGGGTACCAAAGAAGGCTATGTTTAGTTTTCTCATTGTTTGTTTTATTATACCGTACTGCGCACAAAACCCTATTCATATTTTGTTTACCCATAGTTAATATATTAAAAGAAGACTTTTTTGGATGAGGGGGAGATATTGCTTTGCTATCGTAACCGTGACAACCATCCCAGTATTGGGATGATAAAAACGATATGAAGCGGTGTCATTTGTATGCATTTCATACGTTCGGAGTGTTTTATTTATAGTAACTGAAGTTTCATCTTTTCCTTTCACAAAGTTTTTTTTCTCACAGGACAGGGCGACTCCCAATTTTTTGTCTCGCGTTGAAAAGAGAGCAGATGCGGAACTTTCAGAGGTTTTTTCCAAATCATTTGAAAGGAGAAATGATATGTTACAGCCTACGTGCGAATAATCAGAAAACGCAAGTGGGATTACTGTTGGAATAGGAGTCGGGGATGGGCTAATGTTGGCGAAAGCCGAAACTGCCTTATTTACTTTTTCCACTTGCTGGCCATATCTCACTCCAAAGATAAATAAAAGAATTGCGACAAGAGTGCCAAGGAATATGAAGGGAAGATTTTTTTTGGACATAATATAAGTATACAGTATCGGTGACTAGTGGATTCGCCCAAAGAGCGATGGACCTTTGGTCCAAACGATTGGTGATTGGGGTTGGTGCCAGAAGCTGATTTTTAGATTCCGTCAAAATTGACAGCTTCCCATCAGTGCTCAAAAGCTGCAATAGCCTGCTGGCTTGCACTTTTTCCGCTCGTGACGGGCCCCTTCAATTTTGCCACCTGTTCCGCCGATTTAATCGACTTAACTGATTAGACGGATTCAACTGTTGTCTTTCGAACAAAAAAGTTTTTTATTACTTCCTCGATACTCGCATCTTCTACTGTGAGATCAGAAAAGGGGAGAGATGCGGATATTTTCTTGATTGTTTCGGGTATATCTCTCCGCTTCACCGAAAAAATTAGTTGGGGATAAATATTAGTAAGGGGCTTTCCTATAGCCCTAATCTTTTCCTCAGATACTTTCTCTTCAAGAGTAATTTTTACCCTCTTCTCGGTTGAATATTGTTGAATGATGTTTTTGAGTGACCCGTCATACATAATGACCCCTTTATGAATGATAATAAGTCGTTTGGCAAGTTTTTTCACGTCTTCAAGATAATGGCTTGTGAGGATAACGGTGGCTTTATAGGTTTGCTGGAATTCCTTGATAAAAATACGAATCGCTTCTTGTGAAAATATATCAAGACCGATTGTCGGTTCATCGAGGAATACTAATTTTGGTCTGTGGAGAAGCCCCGCAATAAGCTCCATCTTCATGCGCTCACCAAGCGAAAGTGTTTTTACCGGTTTTTCTGCGAGGGGAGCACAGTCGAGAACGGCGAGAAGATGGGACAATGTTTTTTTGTATTCGGATTGATCTATCTCATATACTGCCCGTTGTAACTCAAAACTATCGTGCGCGGGCAAATCCCAGATGAGTTGATTACGTTGGCCCATGATGAAGGCAATTTGTCGCAAGAATTCCCGTTTTTTATCAAACGGAGTGTATCCTAATACCGAAATCGAGCCTGAAGTAGGATACAGTATACCGGCAAGCATCTTGAGAGTAGAGGTTTTACCAGCTCCGTTGGGGCCAATAAAGCCGATGAGCTCGTCTTTTTGGATATCAAAGGAAACGTCTTTCACGGCTTCATGCTCTTTGAATGTTCGGAAGAAAATATCTTTCAGAAAATTATTCTGCCGTACATGAGACTTATATATTTTGGATACATGCTTGACTGTAATCATATTTGTTATTTTTAATGCCCTGCAATTCTCGCATATGCCAACAGTGACGTCTTATGCATCGCTTTTCCCACCTACCCC
>JBBQLR010000047.1:0-5657 GCA_038328135.1 Patescibacteria group bacterium
AGAATAAAGAAAATACGGAAGGCAAAGAAATACAAACAAGTTGAAGTTGCAGTCACTGCAGGTTTAAACACTTCATATTATGGAAAAATTGAGAGAGGAATGGTAAACCCTTCTATTGAAAAGATGTACAGAATAATCAGAGCCCTTGAAACGAGCTCCTCCGTTATATTGCCTTTTTGATAATTGGCAAATGTTTTGTGAGACGTAATAATATTCTGTCATCCCGTGCAGCGCCTCGCCCATCGAAGCCAATAGGCGAAGTTGGGACACGGGATCCAGTAAAAATTACCCATTATATTTCACTGTATAAGTCAACCCAATCTGGATTTTTACTCTCAATTAGTTCAAGCTTCCAGTTTCGCCTCCATTCTTTCAACTGTTTTTCGCGTGCAATCGCTTCCATTATTTCTTTATGAACCTCATAATACACAAGTGTGTGTATATTATATTTTTTAGTGAATCCCTCTACTTCTCCTTGTTTATGAAGATAAACTCTTTGTTTTAGATGAGAGGTTACGCCAACATATAAAGTTCCGTTTCTTTTACTTGCAAGAATATAAACGAAATATGATGTCAAAATTTGATTTTACTGGATCCCGACTTTCGTAGATAAAATTACTCAGACTCAAAAAATGAGGATTGTAATAAACGCTCACGAAATGGACATTTTTTTTTGTAAGAAATTCAGAGAAAACGGAACGGTACTTGTGTTGGCCAAAAATAAAAAGTTCAAAGGATTCATCTTTGATTAGATTTCGAAGAAGGTTTTTGGTGTAGGACACAAGTCCACTAGGTCTATCTTGGACGACTCTCGCGTCTATCCCGAGACGGATCATATGCTCTGTGTTTTTTTATAATCTGAAACGATATTTTCGTATAATTGTTCATATCCAAGAGCCATTTTCTCAGTGGAAAAATTGTTTTTCACATGAGCATGTGCCTGGATACGAAGTTGTGAATACTCGTCTTTTGGGAGAGTATGAATCTTTTCTACCGCTTCACTCAAGGCGGCTAATGTACACTCACGCGTAATATATCCTGTTTGTTTGTCGACTACTTGTTCCGGGAGTGCGCCTTTTGGAAATGCTATGACGGGAGTTCCACATGCCATCGCTTCAAGGGGTACCAGAGGGCAAGTGTCTTCATAGTGAATTGGTGTTATGAGGGCTTTGGCTTTTGATAACAAAGAAAACCATTCTGGTGTAGCGCGGGGAACCATACCAACAAAACGAAGATTTGTGACTGTTTTTTCAAGTTTTCGAATTGATTCTTCGATATCTTTCTCGCCTTTTCCAACAATGGTAAATTTCTTGTCAGGTTGCATTTTTACGAGGTCGAGGAACGTCTCAATCCCTTTATCCTTATGAAGACGGCCAAAAAACAAGAAGTATTCATCTGACTCACCATCAAACGGAAACATATCAACCTCAATTCCATTATAAATCACGGGAGGTTTCTGTGTGAAGGGTATACGCTCCACTTGACGATTAGATAATCCGGAAAAAAAGACTTTTCCATCATAAAATGAAAAAATAGGAGCTTCAGCATCGTGGTATTCGTTGTGGCTGGTGAACAAAACAGGCGTTTTAATTAAATCGACAAATGGCATACCCAAATAGACCGGCTCTGTGTGTAAATGGATGAGATCGTATTCGTCAGCATGGGAAAAAAGCTCTTTCAAGTATAGTTGCTTCATGCCCAAAACTGCTTTTGTTGTCCAGTCGGTATTTGAAATATTTGAATCGAGAGAAAAGGGGGGGAGGCCAAGATCGACCAATTTTACGTTCGGTGGAACTATCGATCCCTTTGCAGCGTAGAGTGTAATCTCGTGTTTTTGCGAAAGGTGATTAATTATGTTTGAGACAACAGTTGAAGATGCAGTGATTTCATTTTTACTTGAGGGGAAAGTTGAGCGATTCGAAATGAAATACGCTATCTTCATATCAGTTTTTTATACAATTTTATAAACTGATCAACCAACTTATCCCATGAATAATGTTCTTTCACAGTGAATGCCGCATTTTCGGAGGTTTTTGCCACTAATTTCTTATCTTTTAGAAGGCGTAATATGAGTTCCGCGGTTTGTTTTCTGTCATGGATATTCACAGTAAACCCATTTAATCCATCAATTATTACCTCTTTGCTTCCTGCAATATTTGATACGATTGGGGCTGTACCACAAGCCATCGACTCAAGTGTAGTAAGCCCAAATGGCTCATATCTGCTTGCAAGGACGAATAAATCTGCACTTCGATAGTAAGCCGGCACCATATCATCATGATTGACCTGGCCAATGAAGGTTACTCTGTCCTGCAGGTGATGATTTTTAATCTGGGTATTCAATTCATCAGTCGCTGTTTTTTCTTCCTGAGATAAAACGCCGCCTGGTTGTCCACCACTTATGTACCAATGAAACTCTATCTTATTTTTAAGCAGCGATAAAGCATCAAGTAGCCGATCCAACCCTTTTGCCGGCACAATTCTACACATGCTTAAAATACTATTTTTCTTGAGCTTCAGCTGTTTATCAAACTGTGTCTTTTGTGTATTAAAAACTCTCGTATCGACGCCAGGGAAGATAACATGGAGCTTTTCGAAGTCTACCATATAATGTTGTAATATCTGGATTCTGCTTGTCTCACAAATTACCACCGTTGCTTGGGCCTTGGACATTATTTTCTGTTCAAGTGCGATACGTACATGATATCGATAATACGGCTTCAGTTTTTGGACAGGAGCCTCTTCGATTGCCATATCAAGCTTTTTTGATATCCCCAATGTATGGGGAGTAAAAACATGGGGAATATCGAGCATTTTCTGGAGTAATATTCCTCCATATCCTCCGTCCCAGTAATGAGAATGGATAAGGTCATATCTTTTTTTCGTTTTTTCGATGTATAACATAAAGTTTTCCATCATCTCAGGCATCAGTTCATACATCCGTTCTTTAGCTACAAATGCATTGCTTCCTGCGGGAATACGTACAATCTTTACATTTTGGAATACTTGCTCCTCCATTGGGAGGCCATCAAATTGGCGCGTAATAATATCAACCTTGATGTTTTTCTTTCCCAAGGCTTCAGCAAGTTGAAGAATGTAGATAGTTTGCCCGCCGGTATCGGTTTTGCCTAGCGGTGGGGGATTAGTTACGTAGCCTTGTGGATTGATAAAACAGATACGGTTTATTTTTTTAGACACGATGACATCTGGTTTTTTTGTAAACATACTAGAATTATATAAGAAATATAATCATATGCAAACCTACCTCTTACAATTACAAATTTTCATTTGTAAGGGTATATATAGAGAGAGAGTTATTTTGTGATAGAAATGATAGCCCTGTATGCATCTTTTTTTTCAACCTTTTTTGAAATATTGAACACATTTCCAGCAACTTCCATAACCATTACTAAAATCTTCATAAGTTGTTCTTTCGAGTTGCCAGGAATATTCAGAAGAGAGTTGATGGTATTTTGGAAGAAATAGTACTGTTTCATAATGGGTCGGTGAGTGCCATATGAAATCTTATATTTTAATTTATGTGCCTTCAAATACTTTTCAATTTCTGAGATTTTTGGGAGCTCAAATGCACGATGCTCTGCAAGCGAGGGTTTTGGTTGAATATTCTTACTTTTCATATCCTTTAGAATGTCTTCTTCCATCTCTATATTTTCGAAGGAAAAAAAGGGGACCACGATTATCACTTTTTGCTTTGCAACTCGTATCATCTCAGATATTACTCGCATACGTTCCTTGTTGGGGACATGTTCCAATACATCGATTGATGTCACGATATCGTAGGATGAATTAGCAAATGGGATATGGAGTCCATCATAATACAAGTCTGGTCTTCTCGTTTGCCTATCATAATCACGGACAACATTTATTGTGTAAATATAGGGTTTATCTTTCTCTTTATCTAGGCTATGGGTTACTCCCCACACTTCTTTTGGAGCACCCAATTCACGTACCCAAATATCACCGCTTTTTTTATAGCTTATTCCACCAACATCAAGAATAGAAGAAAAACCTTGTATCAAATGAGATTTTGCAAGGTAGTGACGGTGATTGGGGGGGTCTTTAACAAGAGCAGGGACCTTTGCTTTCATAGGGGTAGATTATATCAAAATATATCAAAAAAGTCACGTTCGTTTCGTCTTTCTCATATGATCAAGGATAAGATTGCGAATGAAGGTAGATTTCGTAATACTTAATTTTTTTGAAGCGCTTTCAAGATATGTTAGGAGTGAAGGCGAAATGAAAAAATTAAATCTTTTATCTGTTAAATGTTTAGCTTCTTCAATACAGGATTCGACGACGCTTTTTGCAGTCGATGTCATATATTCTCTCAGAAGCAATTTATCGTTATTTGAGCCTATAAAAAAGTGAGGGAGGTGATCTTTCAGATAAAGAATCACTGTGGGCTTGTTGTATTCAAGAGACCTTTCCACTTGGAACCCTACTCCTAGACTTGGACTGGAGCACTCAAAAATATTAATATCACATGACTTAATCAATTCTATCGTGTGGTTAAAATATTCGTTTTGGATTTTTAAACCGCCATTTTCAAGATTGTTATAAAATTTTTTGATCTCCTCTTTTTCATATGATGCTGAGATCAGATTACACTTGGTAGATTTAAGTGCAGCTATGATGGCTTTATATTCCGATGAGTAAAATGAATATCCTCGTACAGATGCGGCAAAATATATCTGCATACCCTTTAGTATATCAAAGAAATAATTTATATGTCTGATATTTTAGCTTGTAGGAACGGCTTAAACCGTTCATCTATCTTTTTGAACAGCTCTGGCAATAAGGATGTTTCTTGTTCAATAAAATTTTGCAACACATATTCTTCACCATTCATCCTGTTTTCGCTTGGCCTATTATCCACTCCAATTCGTATCCGCAAAAAGTCCATTGTCATGAGCTTATTTTGGATATCGGTAATTCCATTGTGTTGTTTTGGTCCCTGCTTTTGGATTTTAAACTTGCCAAACGGAATATCTAGGTCATCATGGATAACGATGAGGTCTTTTGCTGTCTGTATCTTGTAATGAGTACTGATTTTTTTCACCGCATCTCCTGATTTATTCATAAACGTTTGTGGCTTGGCAAGAAAAAGATTTCCCACTTGAGCTACTTCAGAAAAGAGATACTTGTCTTTTTTAAAGACAATTGGCTGCGAATTCATGCTTTCAGATTCACGTCGTATCTTCAGTGTTTCCAGTAGATAATTGAGAAACATAAATCCCACATTATGGCGATTTTGTGCATATTTTTCCCCCGGATTGCCCAGTCCTACTATGAGTTTCATATAAATTGCATTATATACCTATTACGCTTCGATTTGTGCTAATAAACCCGTTGTTGCTTTTATTCACACCATTTGTTTATACTGAAATATATATGTCCAAATATGTCCCCGATGTTATTTCTCATCGTTGGGTCATCATTGCTTCCCAGCGACTAGCACGCCCGGAAGAAGTAGGGAAGAGTAAGCTGAAAGGAAAAAAATCAAAGGCTAAAAAGTGTCCATTTTGTGAAGGTAATGAATCTCTTACTCCCACAGAAACATTTCGCATAGGGAAGGGCGCAGTCAATAAACCAGGATGGAAGGTTCGCACAATCACGAATAAATATCCTATCACGGA
>JBBQLR010000048.1:0-5421 GCA_038328135.1 Patescibacteria group bacterium
CAGATACGTCCGTTCCGTGATATCCTTTCAATAATCTTCTTTATCTATATAGGGATGAATATTAATCTTGGGGTCCTATTCCCAACACTAGTTCCCATGCTAATCTTTGCATTTTTGGTAATGATTATCAAGGCTTTCACCATTTTTTTTATATTTACATCTTTTAGGTTCCATTCAAAATTATCCACTTATTTATCTCTCTACCTATTCCAAATTGACGAAGATGCGTTTATCCTGATGTCGGTAGCATATGCAAATAAATTGTTTACACAAGAGCAGTACATGTTCGTCATATCAACTGTCCTCATCAGTCTTTTGTTTACGCCAACCCTCATTGCAAAGAAAGAAAAAGTGTATAAGCTATTTTGGCACTTCGTTGCTCGTTTTCTTCCTTTTATCCATACCTATGTAACAAAACATATTGATCGTGATAAGTCGACCATCGACTCGCTTGACATTAAAAACCACATTATCCTATGCGGATACGGAAGAATTGGATCCCATGTTGGGAGGGCACTTTTACTTGCAGATATTCCATTTGTTGCTATAGATTATAACTTCGCGACAGTCGAAAGGGCGAAAAAATTGGGGATAAACATCATCTATGGCGATCCAACCGATATCGACATTCTTGACTACGCTGAAACGGAAACTGCAAAGGCAATTGTGCTCGCTTTACCGGATCGATTTGCTCAGGAAAGCATAGTAATGCATGCAAAAAAGCTCAATAAAGATATCATAGTCATGAGTCGCGTCCATCGGATTATAGACCATAAACGAATGAAAGACTTAGGAGTGCACGTCGTAATCCAGCCGGAGTTTGAAGCTTCGATTTCCATCATTAAGAAAATAATGATCTTAAAGCATTTCCATCGAGACGACATAATAAAACATATTGCATATTTCAAGAAAGAGCACGAAGGAATATGAATACAATCCACCATAAGTCAGTGCTCAGGATAGGCATTATTCTGTGTGCAGTCGTTTTTTCGATTATAATGCTACGCCAGCTCTTCACTTCTGCGTTTTTCGTCAAGGAAGATAGGATTAATATCCTCATCTATTCTTCAGAATCGGTATATATTTCGCTTGAAAAAGGAGGAGAGGTGCACTATATAACATCGTTTAACGCAGATAGTCGGGCTGCTGTACCGGGAGGATATGGCATATATCGTTTGGGAGCGATTGGAAAATTAATTTCTCTCGAAAAGAATCCGGAACTATTAAAAAAGACTTTCTCACGGATAACTGGTTCCATGATTGATTACTATTTTTATCCCGGAATTGACGCCATATATTACGGTTCCGGCGAAAAAGCAAGGCTCCCTTCTTTTTCTGAAATTTTTTTTGAAGCTTCGAATGCAAATATTTTCGATAGGCTATACATATATTCTCAATTAATAGGCAAGCATTTAACAGACTTTGAAGAAATTAAAATTAAGAAAATTAGTACAGGGGATGAAGTGTTATTATCTGATATAGCGTTCGCAGAGCAGTATTTAGGTTATTTTTACCATAAATCACTAAGAAAGGAGAATAAAACGGTCCAAATACTTTATTCTGATTCATATATATCAGCACGGAACATGAGCAGGATAATCGATGGGGAAGGGATACGAGTGGTAGACATCGATATAAGTCGAAAGTCGATAGCCGAAAGTCGAAAGTTGGCATGTATAGTGAAGGAAAACACGCCAGGTATTTTTTCGAAAACAGCAGCAGAGATATCAGATTTTTTTAACTGTATACTTGTAAGAGGGAAAGGGCGAGTTTCGGATATCGTCGTTGAAATGGGGAAGGGCGAAAAGGAATGGGAATAACTATGGATATCATCATCACAATAGCAATACTTTTTATTATCTCGTTCATCATGGCGATACGGTCGATGAAAGACTTACATGTACCTGATGAGGTTCAAAAGCGGATAACCAACAAAAAATATAAGGGGAGAATAGTCTTTTTCAAAGATAAGAAGACCAAGCATTATTCCTCGTCTTCCTCATCATTGAGGTCTTCTGGGTGAATATCAAGCAGTTCTTCTTTTTCTTCAGTCTGCTCCGCGACCATTTTTTCCCAGTCATTGAGCGAATTATCTTCCTCTTCCTCAACGGCGCCGTCTTCCGAATGTTGTTCACCGTTTGGATTTTGGGTCGATTCTCCGATTTGTTCGATATTTTTTTGGAGATTGACGGGGAATGAAATATGATGGCTTACTGTTTTTCCTTTTTTATCTTCTCTGATAAACACAATGACCTTTGTGAAATGGACTTCTTTGATGAATGCAGTATAGGTGCTCTTTGCTTTAATGAAAAGAATCAATCTCTTGGAGATATCATCAGCCAGAGTTCCCACATATTCATCATTTATCGTTCGGATCTCAACTCTTCTTTTTTTTATTTTTAATTGCATTTGTTGGCCAATAGAAAGGGAAGCTAAGATTTGTTTCTGGCCGAGGTTGGTGAGGGAGGTCATTTTTGTTTTACCGAAGGATTCAATGAAGAGATGTGGGTCAAATGTCGTCTTGTTCTGGGGCTTTGTTTTGCCTTGTTCTAATATCTCTAGTTTTTCCAGATATTGGTGCGCAACACTACTCTTAGGTTGGAGGCGTAGGGCTTTATGATAGTGTTTTTTTGACTGTTCATAGTCTCCGGTTTGGAGGTATGAAAATGCAATTCGTAACAACGCTTGTACGTTTTTTCGATCAAGCTCAAGAATCTGATTATTGAGCTCAATTGCATGTGTCCAATCCCCCTGGATTGCAGCATCTATTGCTTGTGTTTCAAGAGTATTTATTTCTTCCATAAAGATACGAAACAGTATACACAAGAAACAGTGAAATGCAAAGGAGAACAAGGCGATTTAAAACTAGTGGTTGGTGACTTTCTAAATGATGTGGTAATAATAGTAATGTTGCTAAAAATAAAGTATAATCGACACGGAAGACAATGGTGTTTTGTTACTAAAATATTTGTAACTAGTTACTTGGACCAGAGGTCCATCGCCCTTTGGGCGAAACCACTAGCTACTAGTTACTTACAATACAACTATGTCAGGACATTCCAAATGGGCTAACATAAAAAATAAGAAGGCTGCGAATGATAAAGCGAAGGGAACAATATTCGCTAAAGTCACTCGCATAATTACGCTATCTGTTATTGAAGGGGGAGGCATTACTAATCCAGACGCCAATTTCAAACTTCGTCTTGCTATCGATAAAGCGCATGCTGCAAACATGCCAAAAGAAAATATTCAACGTGCTATCGAAAAAGGGCACGGCCCCGACTCTTCAAAATTGAAAGAAGTTGTATACGAGGCTTTCGGACCACACGGTGTGGCATATATGATTTTGTGTGCGACGGATAATCCCACCCGCACTCATAATGAGGTAAAGGGGATAATTGAAAAAAGAGGTGGCAAAATTGGCAATCAGGGCTCTGTGGGTTATCTTTTCCAGAAATGTGCTGTGATGCAATTTGATTTGGCAGACTCAGGTGAAGATGCTATATTTGAGTTTGGACAAGCCCTAGAAGCATATGATATTGACGAGGAAGAGGGAAGCATCACTGTATTTTTCCCCTTTGATCATTTTGGGAAGGTAAAAGCGGCTTTGGGAGACGCTCTTCACCCTAAGCGTTTTGATGTAGAGTATCGTGCGATGAGTAAAATTCAGGTTCCTTCCGAGGTTGAAGCAAAACATGTCATAGAGCTTGCGGAAGCCATAGAGGATGTAGTTGATGTCCACACAGTCTTTAGTAATCTTGAGTAATTCTTAATATGATAATTGAAAAGCGAATTCGATTTGTTATCTCTACTGCGAGCCTTGCGTTGCTTATGTTGCTCTCAACTTTTTTCTTTTTTGACAAGGCTCTCATTTTTATACCTATTCTCAGTATCGCGAGTTATGCTGCTACATTTTTTTCACTCTATGAAGGTATCGAAAAGATTGAATGGTATATGTTATTTCTCATGCCTATTTTACTTTCTGTCGCAATGTATTTATTTTATTTCTTATTCCCGGTGAGATGGATTACTCGCATTCCATTTATCATTATTTATGGAGTGAGTATGTATGCGGTGCTGCTTTCATCTAACATCTTTAATGTGGGGGTAGAGAAGAACCTTCAGTTGTATCGTGCTGGTTTTTCCGTTAACTACTTCATCCAGACGATGGTGTACTTCTTATTAGGAAACGTTTTAGCCTCGTTTCATTGGGGCTTTATAGCCAACGCTCTTGTGTTCGGGATATTTGCATTTGGAATGTCCCTCCAATTGTATTGGAGTATCCGGCTTGACATGCATATCCGTAGGGAAGTCCTTAACCACGCTTGGCTAACTGGAATTATCGTGGCTGAAGGGAGCCTGTTCCTATCGTTCATTCCTCTTCAAGAGTCAATGTACGCTCTCGTAGTCGCCGTTTTGTATTACTGTCTTGCAGGCTTAACCCATCTCCACCTTGATGATCGATTATTCAAGCATAGTATTCGCGAATATGCTACGATTCTAATCGTAATTATGGTCATTTTATTTCTTTCAATAAGCTGGTAACGCATGCCATTATTGCTTCAAAAGCCGCTACGACAAGGTAACGGGGGAGAGGGGAGAAGAAAATATACGAACGTGAATAATATGACCTATAGTATTTATATCCTATAGTATCCTATAATAATTAATTTACTATAGGACATAAACTAAACGTTCGTGAGATATTTGAACAGCCGCTTTCGTTTTGCCATATAGTGGCTGGTAGCACTAGGTACTATGTAGTGATGTTCTTACTTACCCCAAGGGATACCTACTTCCCGAGGGGAATGTGGATAACTTAGCCTTAAACGGTGCCTTAATACTTCACTTTTAGAGCGTTGTATGGGTCCATAATATGATATATATTGATATAGTTGACTCAGTCTCGTAGCCTCAGAATATATAATTTGGATTGATATAATGCTCTAAATAGGACACATACTCCCGGGAGTATCAATAAGCCAATACAGCAATTTCTAGCCTCGAAAGTGGTAATTTAGCCCGCTATCACAATCTAAAATACCATTAATCTGACCAATACAACCAAGAGATTGAAGTAGTTTATAAAAGAGGTAAATTGGGCAGAGTTTTGATCTTGGTAACGTATTAGTGAGATCTTATACTTATTTATTAATCTCTGAGTAAAGAGAAGAAGAAGGAACTCCTTTCCCCCTCAATAGAAATATATTCACCATTTTCCTAATGGAGGCCTTCAGGGGTATTTTACACACAAATAACCGCAAAGAGAAGGATATGCATAACGTCGTATAATGTATCTTTTACGACGTCACCCGTGGCTAAAAGAGGGGGGTTATGTATTGTTCATATTTCAAATTAATATAATATTAGGTAATTAATTATTTTTTATTCCTCGTTTCCCTACTTCTTAATCCCCCATTA
>JBBQLR010000049.1:0-5228 GCA_038328135.1 Patescibacteria group bacterium
AAGTTTGGCATACCACATATCAAGAGGCGGGAAGTAGGTGGTGCGCAGAATTGACTGCATGAAGCCAAAGTCCATAAATTTTTCCAAACCCCGAAGGGAGGGTTCCTGCCCCCTTACGAAGCTCCATAAAAAGAGTGAAGCAAGGAAAAACAGTTCTTCAAACAAAATGATTCGCCAAGGTATTTTTTTCGTATTCTTCCGTTGGAGATAAACACCTAGTACCAAAAAGCCAAACAGGCAGACAAGGAGCGTTATGAGTTGGAAAGGTGCAATATGGAGGATTCCCAGAACGAAAACGACATAACTGAGAAGAAGAATGCCGATTGTTTTTGAAAATGCATATCCCTGGTCAAAAAAAGGAGAAAGGAGTTTTCTGGTGATAGCAAAAAAAATAACACCGATGCAGAGGAGGGCAAAATACCATTGTAATGTTTGAAAAATCCAGTCCATCATAATAGATAGTGATTATATATAAAATACTGAATAGTGGCTAGTGATTAGTGTTTAGTGGTACAATACAATTCTATGGAAAGTAAGTATACACCCGCTCTTTTTGAGCAAAAACTGTCTTCATTTTGGGAATCAAAAGGATTCTTTAAGGGTGTTGTTGAAAAGGATAAAAAACCATTCTGCATTATTCTTCCTCCACCTAATGCCAATGCAGATCTTCATCTAGGTCATGCAATGTATGTCTATGAAGATATTATGATCCGCTATCACAAGATAATAGGTGACAATACGCTTTGGTTATATGGAACGGACCATGCAGGGATAGAAACTCAATTTGTATTTGAAAAGCATCTAAAAAAAGAAGGGAAGAGTAGATTTGATTTTGAACGAAATGTGTTATTCCAAATGATCTTCGATTTTGTTGCTCAAAATAAAAATAACATGAAGATTCAGCTCCAAAAGCTTGGATTTGGGCTCGATTATGAAAATACAAAATTTCCGATGGATGAGAATATCGTAAAAATTGTTTACGCAACATTCAAAAAATTATTTGATGATGGACTCACCTATCGAGCAAAGAAATTGGTAAATTATTGCGTAAATTGTGGCACTTCATTTTCCGATCTTGAAGTGGATTATGAGGAGCGGGAGGGCACACTCTGGAGCATTCATTATCCACTGAGGGACGGAAACGACACAATTACCGTTGCAACCACTCGCCCTGAGACACTTCTTGGCGATACAGCTATTGTTGTCAATCCAAAAGACAGGCGATATAAGAAATTCATCGGAAAACACGCAATCGTTCCGCTCATTGGAAGAGAGATTCAAATCATCGCTGATGAATCAGTAGATATGAAGTTTGGGACAGGGGCGGTAAAGGTAACTCCATCTCACGACCATAATGATTGGGAATTGGGGCAACGACACTCACTCCTTAATATTCAAGTAATCGGGACTGATGGGAAGATGACGAAAGAAGCTGGCGCGTATGCGGGGCTTTCCATCTCAAAAGCACGTGAAGCGGTGCTCCTTTCCCTCAAGGAGAAGGGACTTCTTGGGGAAGAAAAAAAACATATGCATCGTGTCGGTCGTTGTTATCGCTGTAAACGAGTAATAGAGCCACTTCCTAAAGAGCAGTGGTTCATTTCCATCAAACCGCTTGCTGCGAAAGCGATTGATGCGGTGAAAAAGGGTGAGGTGGAAATATATCCAAAACGCTTTAAGAAAGAACTTATCAGAATTCTGGATAATTTTATTGATTGGAATATTTCCCGCCAAATTGTGTGGGGTATACAGATACCTGCCTATAAATGCACGGAAATGAGGAGCAATACCTGTCGTGAGGCAAAGGGTTGGTTTGTAGCACCAGAGAAACCGAGTAAATGCCCCCTTTGTCAAAGTCTCCTTTTCCATCAAGATGAGGACACGTTTGATACGTGGTTTTCTTCTGGTCAATGGCCTTTTGTCACTTTGCAAACCTCTGGAAGCGAAATGTATAACCACTTTTATCCAACTGCGGTCATGGAAACAGGTCATGATATTTTGCGTGCATGGGTAGCACGTATGCTTATGTTAGGGTTACATGTCACAGGAAAAGTACCTTTTAAGACAATTTTTCTTCATGGATTAGTACGCGATAAAAAAGGGCAAAAGATGAGCAAAAGCAAAGGAAATGTGGTCAATCCTCTGGAAGTGATTAATACATATGGTGCGGATGTCCTGCGGGCAAGCCTTATGTTTGAAACAAAAGAGGGGAGTGATGTGGTGCTAACTGATGAGAAGATGATTGGGATGCGAAATTTTGGGAATAAGCTATGGAATATCGGGAGGTTTATATTTATGAATCGATCTGTCATTTCGAAAGATGTCTCCACTTCGGTCGAGATGACAAACAATAAAACACTGGAAAAATTGAAAAAAGAATTAGAAGATGTAAAAGCGGCGTATAAAAAAAATATGGATGGCTATTTGTTCGGACAAGTATTGGGAGATTTACATGCTTTTACGTGGCATCGCTTTGCAGACGTATATATTGAGGAGCTCAAGGAAAAATTGAAGTTAGGAGACTCAGAAGTGCAAATGACGCTCGAAAAGGCATTTTTAGAGTGCATCGTGATGCTTCATCCTTTTATCCCATTTGAGACCGAGGCCCTGTGGCAGGTGTTCAAAGGTGAAAATGAGTCTATTTTAAAGCAAAATGTTTGATATAATAGAGAAGCTGTCTATTTAATTGATTATTTATTCATTCATTATTTTCTATGCCAAAAAGAACATTTCAACCTAAAAAAGGAAAACGAGTAAAGACTCATGGATTCTTAAGCCGTATGGCCACTCCAGATGGTCGCAAGGTGATTGCGAGAAGAAGAGCAAAAGGAAGAAAGAATTTAACTGTTTAATACCCATTTCGCCTCATCTATGTTTCAACCTTTTATCGTTTTTTTTAACACAGTATTTGCACATCCAATAGTCAATTTACTTGCACTTTATCATTACCTCTTCTCTCTCCTCAAAATCCCCGGTACGCTCGGTTTTTCAATTATCGCACTCACCGTAACCATCCGGCTTCTTCTTCATCCTTTCTTCAAACAACAGATGGACTCTGCAAAAAAAATGCAGGATATAAAACCACACATCGATAATCTATCAAAAAAACATAAGGGAGACGCAAAGAAAATCCAGGAAGAACAGATGCGTATTTATCAAGAAGCAGGGATTAACCCAGCATCCGGTTGTTTATTCATGCTCATCCAGATTCCGGTTTTTATCGCACTGTACCAAACGTTACAAACATTTTTTGTTGCAGATACCACAAAGATTATTACCTCATTGAATAAGACGTTATATTTTCCATTTCTTCATTTCAAGACTCTGGACGCGTGGTTTTTGGGAATAAATTTGGCAGCAAATCCAAAACAGATGCATTCTATTTTTGCCTATCTTATCCCGATTGTCACCGGGATATTGCAATATTTTCAGACAGTGAGCACGACCGCGGGTATGACGCCTCCACCAACTAAAGAGATAGAAGTAAAAAAAGATGGAAAAAGTTCTTCCGGAGATGACTTCCAAAAAGCCATGAATACGCAGATGAAATACATATTTCCGTTCATGATTGGATGGTTTTCGCTCAGTATGCCTGTGGGATTGGCTCTCTATTGGAATATCTTTTCAGTGTTTAGTATAATCCAGTACGAATTGCATAAACGTGAATCTAAGAGCAAGGTCGTTAGTATAAAGTCGAAGGTGTAAGTAGATTATCAACATTATTATTTTTTAAATTCCTATGGAAAAAATCGAAACAGTACGGACAGAGACAGAAGCTTTATTAAAAAAACTTGTGTCCCAGTACACAATGGAAGTTGTTGAAGACGCGGGCGCTTTCCAAATTGTCATTAAGACTGAGGAGGCTCCTTCCCTTATTGGAAGACATGGAGATACTGTACGTGCATTCCAAAAGATCCTCGAAGTGATGCTATTCCAGCAATTCAAGGAACCAGTCCGACTACTTATAAACGTAAATGACTATCGTGAAAAACAGACAGAACGGTTAAATGAAATGGCACGAGAATATGCTCAAAAAACTCTTGATAGCAAAATGGCGGGATATATAAGTGACCTTTCCTCATACGAAAGACGCATCATCCACCAGCTTATCACGAGCGAGTATCCAGACCTTACAAGCTACTCCGTTGGAGAGGGTCGAGACCGTCAGCTTGTGGTAGACTTAAAGGAGAATGCTCCTCAAGCCACCACCACAACTGAATAATAAGAAAAAAACGAGCCCATTGATGCTTTTACTTCTTCCGTTCCTTGTTGTCCTGGATGTGATTGTATATTTTATGACCAGGTCAACCTGCTGGAACTGTTTTGGCGTTAATGAATTTATTCAGAACTCCTCGCTTTCATTTCATATTTTAACCCAAACGTTTCCTTTTTTTAAGCCTAAGACATAAAAACTTGATTTGTCAATATGATGTAAGAAAATGAGCCTCAAGCACTAAAAAAATAGATTACAATGAGAGTATGGCAGACCAACACGAGCAACCACCAGTTCCACAGCCAGAACAGCAACCAGCATCCGCTCCTCGTAGAACCGTTGTTGAGCAAATTCAGGATTTTGTTCAAGAAAACGCTGCTCGGTTTACAGCTCTTGAATTGGAATTGGAGAAAAATCAAGCAATTCAATCTACAAAGGGACAAAAAGATGGTGCAACACTAACACGTGCAACACGAGACATCGTTAAACTTATTCAAAGTAATAAAGCCGACGCGACATTAATGCAAAAACTTCCTCAATTGACAAGAGATATCCTCAATAAATTTCCCACAGGCGACATGAGTGAAAAAAATTCACCAATTCTTTATTGTCTGTTGAAGCACTCGCAAGATCCATCTCAAATGGATAGTGCAAATAGGATACTACAAGCAGCGACTGAGTTGCATAAACTAAGATTTCTTGATCCTGAAGCGGCAAAAACTGTATTGCGTCCGTTATTATCAAAACTCGAGGAAAAAGGGGTAGATAAGAATAGCAGTCTTGCTCTTAAGGAAATGTTCGATTTTATTGAGCCAAGCGCGGAAGCGACGCCAAAAACGGAACGGCAGCAGTATACGGCTCATAAGGAAGAATATAAGAAGGTCTATGATGGGACAATGTCGATAATAAATGGACTAGAGTTGACGGATGAAAGAAGGCGTCTGATAGAACATGAAGTACGCTCAAAATATGTTGATCAATTAAAAGACAATTCTATTACCGCCGAGGTAGTACAAGA
>JBBQLR010000050.1:0-5109 GCA_038328135.1 Patescibacteria group bacterium
ATATCGATATAATTCTGGTCTTTATCAAAGCTGATGATGTGAGTTATATCTCCTGAGATGCGTATGCCATAGAGTCCCTTGAATTCTTCTGGCATAAGATGAATCTCTTTCAGAAGTTTTACATCTGTTTTCATGATAGGAGCAAAGGTATCCTGGCCTGCAAAATCGACGATTTGACGGCTTGAAACGCCTGCTGCAATGCGTCTCTTTGCAAATGCATTAACCCATTTTGTATGATCTTTGTCTTTAAAATAGGGAAATGAGAGGCGATAAAACTCCTTTATAATCGTATGAGAACTTATTGCAGCTTCCAAATTCTGGTCCATCCCGTTTTGTATTGCCTGAATTCCTGTCTCAACCTTTATAAATGTGCTTCGGCTTGATTCATCCTGTGAAAGTAGGTTGGAAATAAAGCGATCAAGTTCAGATTCTTCCCGTTTGAGTGTGATAGTTTTTTTCTGATGTAATTCTTTTAATACCTCTGGAGATACGGCCGTATGTAATGTGCCTCTTTTTTTTGTATCGTGATTATGAGCCTTTTATGTATGAGCGTTTCAACCGCCCGATAACAGGAAAATTTATCCATTCGTATTATTCGCGCAATTTCTGCAGAAGTTTTCTCTGCATATTTAATATATGCAAGATATACGGCAGTTTCATTTTGTGTGAGGCCAAGATTGGTAAGAATTGTATTCATAAATCACATTTTATATCCTTTGTCATCTCGACTAAGCGTAAGCGCATGGAGAGATCTTATATATTGAGATTTCTCGACTTCGCTCGAAATGACAATTAAATTATATATCTTTTCATCTTAGTCTTTCTTATTACAACTAGAATAAGTATGCCAAATAAGGCTACTATTTCAATAGTAATTATTATAAGTAGTAGCACCTACTACCAATTTCATTCCGCTTTCACTCATCTTTCTTATATAGTATATTTAACATATGCAAATGCAACTTCAGTCCTCCAATATCACAACTCGTGGAATGCTGTGGGAATATCTCTCACAGACACAGCGGGATCTTATTGATGAAGGGCAATATCTTATGAACGAAGTTATCCAAGATCATGCATATCGATTTAAAGATTATTCTTTTCTTATTTTTCCGTTTGCTAAAGCGTATGAGGGATTTTTAAAGCAACTTTTCAAGGATGTTGGTTTTATTTCACATCTTGATTATATTTCAGACCATTTACGTCTTGGAAAACTTCTATCTCCATACCTTATAACCCGACTCCAAGAAAAATCATTGTATGAAAAAATTAGAATTAACGGATCACGAGAACTCGCAGAAACCATATGGAAAACATGGAAATTAGGGCGGAATGAAATTTTTCATTACTTCCCTCACAACGTCCGCGCAGTAACTTTCGATGAAGCAAATAGTACGGTTGGTAATTTATTACAAACGATGGAAATTGCATATGCAGAACTTGGTAGGATGAAAGTTATGCATAGGTTAAAGGCGCTCAGTATTAATTAATATAAGCTATGAAAGGATTAACATCAGAACAATCAACACAACTTCTTGTCCAGTATGGTGAAAATGTTTTATCAGAAGGAAAGAAGAAGACATTTATTGAAAAATTAGTTGAACAATTTAATAACTTTCTCACTCTTTTACTTCTCGGCGCAGCCGGTCTCTCCTTTATTATAGGAGAGCCGCTAGATGGCTCATTAATCATTGCGATTGTTGTTTTAAATGCGCTTTTTGGCATTTTTCAAGAAGCAAAAGCGGAGGAGTCGATAGCAGCTTTAAAGAAAATGTCTGTTGCAAAAGTGAGAGTTATGAGGGATGGAGTGGAACAAGAAGTCACCAGTAATTTTGTTGTCCCCGGAGACATTTGTATCGTGGAAGAAGGGGTAAAAATTGCTGCAGATGGAATTCTTCTTGAAGCGAGAAATATCGAACTTAATGAGTCTGCTCTTACCGGCGAATCGCTTCCCGTCCCAAAACAAAAAGGGGATGAAGTGTTTTCTGGGACCATCGTTTCTAAGGGAAGAGGGGTATTTCAGGTTGTGCATACAGCAATGCAAACAAAGTTTGGACAAATTGCCCATCAATTAAGCACGATTGAAGATACCGAAACACCCTTACAAATAAAGCTTAAACGACTTACAAGGGTAATTGGTATTGTGGGAATCGTTTCTGCAGTCATTGTGTTTATTATCTCCATTCTTCGAGGAGATGCCTATTTTCCCACATTCCTCCTAGCAATATCGCTTGCCGTTGCTGTGGTTCCCGAAGGATTACCGGCCGTTATGACTATCACCTTAGCAATTGGCGTAAATGAAATGAGTAGAAAAAAGTCTATAGTGAGAAAATTGTCAGCCATTGAGGCATTGGGCAGTATAACCCTCATTGCAACAGATAAAACAGGTACTTTAACCACAAATAAGATGAAGATAAAGGAAGTGTATTTTGACGATAAAATAGTAGATAACGCCTTTCATGTTGATCATAAGAAAAAAGAGCTTGATACATTTAGCCATTTAGTATTGAATGGATTGGTTTGTTCCACCGCTTCGCTCGTCTTTAAGCATGATCACGGATCATATGACGTTTTAGGAGACCCAACGGAGGGGGCGCTTTTATATTTGGCACGGGAGCTTGATTTGAATATTGAAGAAGTACGAAAGGAACATCCAATTATCGAAGAATCTCCCTTTGATAGTGTGACAAAGAGGATGTCGGTACTAGTTGAAAGTCATCACGGAGAAGGTTCAGAGTCTACTATTTATACAAAGGGCGCGCCGGAATCTATTTTGGAACTATGTTCTTCAATCCAAAAGGGAACGCAAGTATATCCATTGAATAATGAGGAGAAAAAGAAAATAGAAGTTCAAATGGATGCGTGGGCACGAAAAGGTCTTCGTGTTCTGGCTTTTTCCTATAAAGCAAATTCATCACATATAAACGATATTTCAAACTCAATATTTCTCGGAATGGTTGCTATTCATGATGCCCCAAGACCTGAAGTGAAAGACGCAGTAATGAGAGCTCAGAGAGCAGGAATAAGGGTCGTAATGATAACGGGAGACAATGAGCGGACAGCTGAAGCAATCGGCGTGGCTGCAGGTATAATGAAAGAAGGAGACGATATTATTACTGGGAAACAACTGGAAGAGTATTCGGATGAAGAACTTATGGAGCTGCTTCCCCACACAGCTATTTTTGCACGCACAACACCATTTCACAAGCACCGAATTGTATCACTCTATCAAAAATTGGGAGAGATAGTGGCTGTTACGGGAGATGGAGTAAATGATGCAATCGCCCTAAAAAAAGCGGACGTGGGGATTGCGATGGGACTGGTAGGAACAGATGTTGCGCGAGAAACAGCAGATATGGTAATTACAGATGATAATTTTGCCTCAATCGTGGTTTCAGTCGAAGAGGGGAGGAATATCATAAAAAATCTCAAGAATGCCATACAATATCTTTTGGCTTGTAATATTTCTGAGGCTATAACCCTTATCGGAGGGATGCTACTCGGATTCAATCATATTTTGTTCCCCATCCAGCTTTTGTATATTAATTTAGTCACGGATGGCATTCCCGCACTTTCACTCTCATTTTCACCGCGTTCATCGCACCTTATGAGTGAAAAACCACAAAAAGAGCTTGAATTACTTCAAAACAAAGAGAAGCTCTATATTTTGCTTGTTGGTATTATAACGAGCATAATCACGCTCTTTTCCTATTGGTATTTTCTTGGGGTTTCTGAGGGAATTGCGCGAGCTGCGGTATTTTCGGTTCTTACGCTCATTCAGTCATTTATTTACGTCGATTTATGGCTAAGCCATCAGCCACTTCATACCCACTTCAAAACACTTGTCTCGCCGGTATTTTTTGCCGCATTTCTCTTTCCGTTTGTTACCCAACTTGTCATTGTTCGTGTGCCAGTAATTGCAAAGGCATTTAGCATCTCTCCTGCTTCTTATGAACAGTTTGGTGGGTTTATTTTACTCAGTGCCCTCGTATTTGTGGGAATTCGGGGAGTAAAAAAAATAATACACATATAAATATACATAGTGATTTAGTAGGTATACGTAGACGATATTAGAGTTGTCGTTCGATAACTTTCATTATCGCCTCGGCATCGATTTCCTCATATCTCAGTAGTTCCTCCAGCGTGCCTGATCGGGGCTCTTTACGAACACATAGATGAGTAAATCGGGGATTGGAGATGGGAGATTGGTGGTTAGCTGAAAGAGCGGAAAAAACTGCTTCGCCAATGCCACCTGCTTCATAATGATCTTCTACAACGATTATTTTTTTTGTATTTTTTACCAGCTCAAGGAGAGTTTTGGAATCAAGCGGTTTAACAGAATATAAATCAACTACGACCGTATGAATTTGTTTTTCTTCTAATATCTTTTGCGCTTTAAGAGCTTCATGAAGGGTGATTCCGGCGCTTATTATTACCGCACTGTATTTTGTGTCATCCCCGTGTAGACGGGGATCCAGGCTATTTATTTCATTTTTTAAATTGTGACTTTCGACTGGATTCCCGCCTCCGCGGGAATGACAATAATGTACTTTACATCCTCCAATGGGGAATTGTTCATCTTTTTTATATAAAACAGGTGTCTTTTCTCGGGTAGTTCGAAGGTAATGAATGCCAGTGAGCTTGCTTATTGCTTCCGTCAATTTATAGGTGGATATTGCGTCTGACGGATAGAGGACAATACTTTCTCTAATACTTCTCATCATCGCAATATCCTCCAACGCCATTTGTGATGCACCGTCCACTCCAATGGAACAACCAGCGTGGGAACCAACGATATTGAGAGTGTTTGGAGACTGGAGATTGGAGATTGGAGATTGGCTGCTTGTTTTAGAACTTTTTACAATCGAATATTGGCTCATCCGTATTTGATCAAAGGCTCGCGACAAAAATGCGGCAAAACTGGAAGCAAAAGGAATATATCCCACCTTTGAAAGGCCGAGCGCCATACCAATCATATTTTGTTCGGCGATAAAGCACTCGATAAATTGGTTTGGAGTTTCCTTTTTTACAAATTCAGCGTACGTGGAGTTTGATGTTTCAGCGTCAAGGGCAATAATATGTTCGTTTTGCTTTGCTAAGTCTGCAAGG
>JBBQLR010000051.1:0-5035 GCA_038328135.1 Patescibacteria group bacterium
AAAGTCAGGAGCAATAATGGGAAGCTTCTTTTGCAACTCTTCGGAAGTGAGAGGTTTTACCGTTGACTCATATGTTTTCTTCTCCGTTTGGGTGGAGGAGCCACTTGCTTGTTTTCCTTGGTACACAGTTGGAGTGAGGGATAAACCTCCTTGAGCGTTGTTTTTATTGAGTGCATTTTGGAGCAATATTAGGATAATAAAAACAAAAACAAGCACAGCAATGGAAAGAGGGAGTAATTTTTTTATCATTTGTTGACAATGGACATTTTTTTCTCCATAATGAAATTATATGTCTGGCTTTTTTGATTTTATAAAAAATAACAACTCGAATGCAAGTACACCTTCGGTTTCACCAGTTCTGGGAGCTCCTCTCCAGACACCAAGCGTAGTACAACAACCGGTAGGAGTGGTTACTCAACAGCCCGTCATGAAGCCTCAAACAACATCATATAATGGTATAGGAAATCCTCCCGGCGGCCAAGCCTTTAACGGCATTGGTGCAACTCCACAAAATACAGCAAATACCAGTCAACAACAAGTCCAAGGGATATCAAATGTAAATATCGCTCCGCAGTCACCTAAAGCACAAGTAAATAATCCAACGTCACCAAAACCTGATGGAGCTCTGCCAACAAAACCATTAGGTTCTTCGTTAAATTCAACCATGGATCCACAAAAAAGAACAGATTTGGATTTGATGACTCACCTTACGCAACGATCAAATAGAGTCTTTGTCACAGCACAGGCAAAGGCAAAGGAAATGGGAAGCGCGTTTATCGATAGTGAACACATGCTTCACGGGTTATTAGCTGATGGAGAGATATATAAGCTCTTGATGGAGATGAAGGTGCAACCACAGCAAATAGAGGCGGAACTTGCACAAACATATAAACGAGAACCTGCAAAACTCGTGCCACCTCAGATGTCTCCACGACTCAAACGGATTATAGATAATTCACTTATTATCGCACGCAAACTCGGATTTGAATTTATTTCTCCTGAACATATTTTGTTTGCTCTCTACGAAGAAGGAGAAGGAATTGGCGCTCGTGCCCTCGCGAAATTAGGGTTAAAAAAGGAAGAATTGAACAAAAAAATCACTGGTAACAAAGAAGGGTTATTAACAGACCAGAAAGAAGCGGAAAAGAAAAAAAGTTCCCTTGATCAATTTACTATAGATATCACAGCTCGTGCAGCGCAGGGTTTACTTGACCCCGTAATTGAAAGATCACAAGTAATCGAACGAGTAATACACATCCTTTCTCGAAGAAGCAAGAATAACCCAGTCATGGTTGGAGAGGCTGGAGTTGGAAAAACGGCAATCATCGAAGGATTGGCTCAACAAATCGTGAATAAACAAGTGCCTGAACCACTTTTGAATAAGAGGATTCTTGGACTTGATTTAATGAGTGTCATGGCTGGAGCCTCCCATAAGGGAGAGTTTGAAGAACGCATGAAAGGTGTAATTGATGAAGTAAAAGCAAGCAAAGGACAGATAATCCTTTTTATCGATGAAATCCACAATATTGTTGCGGGAGGCGAAGGATCAGGAGACGCTGGGAATTTATTAAAGCCAGGTTTATCTAGAGGCGAAATGCAGATAATCGGAGCAACCACTCTTACAGAATATAGAAAATATATCGAAAGGGATCCTGCCCTTGAAAGACGATTTCAACCAGTTGTAGTCCCGGAGCCAACAGAAGAGCAAGCAATCAAAATGCTTAAAGCATTGAAAGGAAAATATGAAGCATTCCATAGAGTTCAGATTCCTGATGACGCTGTTGAAGCAGCAGTAAGATTATCAAAACGATATGTTGGAGAGCGCTTTTTACCAGATAAGGCAATCGATTTGATTGATGAATCTGCCTCAGCAGTTCGCCTTCCACTCATTTCATTACCAGAGGAAATTAAATCTTTAGATGAACGGATAAAGCAGCTCAATCAGGAAATGGTTGAGTCGACCAAATCCGGAGACAATGTACGCGCACGGATAATAAAATCAAAACTGTCGGATATCGAAGCAGATTTAAATCAAAAGAAAGATGAATTTAATACCAAAAAAGCCCAAACCACAACTGCAGTCACTGTCTCGATGATCAAGGATATCGTATCTCGATGGACTGGCATTCCCGTAAACAAAATCGCGGGAAGTGAAACAGATAAACTCGCAAAACTGGAGGATATTATGCATCTCCGTCTCATTGGACAAGATGAAGCGGTGAGCTCCGTTGCGCAAGCCGTAAGAAGAGGACGAGCGGGATTAAAGTCTGCTGGGCGCCCTATTGGATCATTTATCTTTATGGGCCCGACAGGTACTGGAAAGACAGAACTTGCAAAAACGCTTGCAGACATCCTATTTGGAAGTGAAGAATCAATGATTCGATTCGACATGACGGAATATATGGAAAAACATGAAGTTGCAAAACTTCTTGGTGCACCTCCTGGGTATGTTGGATATGAAGAAGGGGGAAAGCTCACAGAAGCTGTACGAAGAAAGCCCTATTGTGTCGTACTTTTCGATGAAGTTGAAAAAGCGCATCCAGATATTTTCAATATTCTTCTCCAGATTTTGGATGACGGACGACTTACGGATAATAAAGGACATGTTGTTTCATTCAAAAATGCCGTCATCATTTGTACGTCCAATTTAGGATCGAAAATTATTCAAGAAGAACTGATGAAGGGTGGTAAGACTGAAATAGAAGAACCAGCCACTATTACCACATACACATTCTCACCAAGAGGGAGAGAAATACTTACAATTGGAAGCAAAATCCTAGAAAAAGAATCAGTAGGAAAGTGGACCGAAAAAATGCTTCTTGATTATTTTGCCGGACAAGAAGTGAAGGCGGCCATACAAGCTCCAAAAGAAGGAGAAGTGGCGCCAATCGCTCAAGCAGAAAAACTTGAATTGCCTCTTCACGGATTTGATACTCATGCGATGTCCTCAACTGGAATCGAGATGATTACAAAATCGGGAGATGTCTATTTCAAGACATCAACCACCGCAAAAACATGGGAACATTCAAATCTCATTTCGTATTTCAAAGAGAGTGTCGTTATCAACGCACTTCCTGATGCTCCAGATGAGCAGCTCCCAACAGCATCATTAAAAACACACGCATTTAGCCCCGATGAACAAGAAATTGTTACCTATAAAGACAGGTTTTGGAGAAGAAAACTGAGCACCAATGACTGGCAGACTGGATTTCTTAAAGATTATCTCGTCGATCAGACGGTTGTCAAGGGACAGTTGCCTGTTTCATACTGGGATATCCACACATTCTCACCATCCGGAGTTGAAGTGATTATTGTGGGTCAATCCGTATGGACAAAATCTCAAGGAGAAACCGCATGGAAGACCAAATCAATCAATGAATATTTTGGACCTGATTTGCCACTTGATCAACATGTAGAAGAAAAACATAAGATAGACGATGAGGTTTTCAAAAAGAAATTTGCATCATTGAAGGAAAAAGTGATGAATGAAATGTTGAAGTTTTTCCGACCAGAGCTTGTGAACCGATTTGACGAAGTGATTATGTTCGAACCGCTCCGATTTGAACATATGACACGGATTGCAAAAATACAACTCAAGGGCGTTCAAAAAATGATGGAAGAACAGGATATGGGATTTGAATATACGGAGTCTGCTGTTAAGGAAATTGCACGGACCGGTTTTGACCCTGTATTTGGCGCACGCCCACTACGAAGAGCTATTCAGAGAATTGTTGAAAATCCGATTTCAAGCCTTATTATCGAAAAGAAAGTAAATGCGGGAGATGAAGTAGTGGTTGATTTCGACGGACAGCAATTCATATTTAATATTCAGAAAGCAACTCTTATCGAAAGAAAAGAACAGAAACAGGGAAAGAAATATCTATGTAATATGTGTGCTGCACGTTTCTCAACAGAAGTAGTGCCAAATGCAACAACCGTCTGTTCGTCATGTGGAACAAGCAAGGTACAGGAACAGTTCGATCTCGATGCACCGGTAGTATCACCCCAAAAAGAAGAGAAAAAACCAGAAGCACATTCGCAGCCGCCTCAAGAGCAATCGATGCCATCCGTAGACGGGACGCAACCTCAAAAGTGATATAATAAAGTATGGATATAAATTACACAGCTCTTGATATCTCTTCTTTCCAAAAGAAGCTTGAGACAAAACCAGTGTCACATAGTTCTTTTGATATCAATGTAGTTTTTTTAAGTCTCATCGTTATTACTCTTATTATTTTAGCTGTGTTGATTTTCATCATTATTCAGAAAAAAGTACAAGAATTAGGTATGGGAAGCATCTTAGTATGAACGTCATAACACAGATACTTCTCTTCATTGCCGAAATCACAAGTTTATTTTTCCTTTCTCGATTTTGTCTTCAAAAAGCATATCCTGTATTAAGAAGGGTATTTAGAAACGATAGAATGATAATCTATTTCATCTCAGCTATCTATTTACCCGGAACCGTAATTCACGAAATGTCACATTACATAGCCGCGCTCCTTCTTAACCTACATCCTAGAGAAGTTCAATTTTTCCCCGTTATAGAAGAAAGAACAGTGAAACTGGGGCATGTTTTGTATGAAAGAGATCCACATGACTTTATTCGATCGATATTGGTAGGAGTAGCTCCATTTTGGGGAGGTATCATTTCGCTCTGGATGATAATCCAATTTAAACTGTTCCCAGGAAATGTCTGGTGGCATACCGCGCTGTTTGGCTATTTGATTCTTACTATCACTGCGAATATGTTTTCCTCAAGGCAAGATTTAGTTGACGCTGTTTATATAATCCCGTTATTCCTTATTATTGCCGCACTCTGGTATCTCTTTCCACTTACTATTGCCACACCTTATATTGATCAGTCCGTAAAACTCATCTCACACTTCATACAAGCAATCCAGATCCCCCTTTTGTTTTCGCTAGGAATTAACGGTATACTTGTGATATTGTTATCAGTATTGAAATAATAAATTTATGGCAGTAGCACCAGTTTGTCCAAACGGTACAGGCGGCATGTTGGTAAATGGTCAAC
>JBBQLR010000052.1:0-4865 GCA_038328135.1 Patescibacteria group bacterium
GGTGAGTTGGCAGGGTTTTTGGGGATAATACCGCTTGCGATTATCGGTTGGCTTGTCCTTCGTAGCTTTAGCGAAGGAGTAGGGTTAATGGCGGGTAAAAAAAAGAATAAAGCATTACTTATTTGGATTGCTTTATTAATATCCATCGGTTTCATTTTCTCGCTTGGCCCCCGAATGAACTGGAATGGTAAGTACCTCGTTACCCCCCTTCCCTATTGGCTCGTGATGAAGCTTTTTCCGCCGATAGCGATTATGCGCGCAGTATCGCGCTGGTACTTCATGGTGGTTTTTGCTGTCACGATTCTTTTTGCAATGGGGCTAGACAAAGTAAAAAATAAAAAATATGCCATTATCATTATTTCACTGTTATTCTTACTTGAGTTTTATCCTGCTCCAGTTACCGTTACAGCAAAAGATTGGGCTTCTCCATCATACCTATATCTTCAAAAAATATGTAAAACAAATAACGGAGCAGTTCTTGAATTTCCCTTCGAATATAGAGATCCCGCGAAAGATATCGGCAAATATCTTTCTATAAAAACAAATGCACTTATGTCATCCACCCTTTATTCTTGCCCGATGTTGGGAGGATTCTCGAGCTTTGAACCACCGTTATTTAAGGAGTGGCAAAAAGACTTTGACACGAATGGAATTACAGATTCAAACATCAAGATTTTGAAAAAAAATAAATTCAAATACATACGTATGAATTTAAATACACTAAGTAAAGAAGAGCAGAATAATCCAGAATCACTTATCCATACTCAGCAGCTAAAAGAGCTCATGAGAGATAGTACATCAATACTCTATAAAATAAATTAATATGAAAACACCTCTGGTTTCTGTTCTTATTTGCACTTACAACGCGGAACAATTTATTGAAAGTACTGTTCAATCTGTATTAGGGCAGACATATACGAACCTGGAGCTTCTTGTGCTTGACAACGCCTCTTCCGATAAAACAGTGGAGATATTAGAGAGAATTCAAAAAAGCGATAATAGAGTTCACATTTTTAGCGAAAAAAGGAATTTAGGGGCATATTCTGGTCTTAATTGTCTCTTGGATAAAGCAAACGGCACCTACATATCAATTAATGACCATGATGATATCTGGCACAGCGTAAAGCTTGAAAAACAAATATCTTATCTTGAAAATAACACGAAGGATGTCGGTTGCGGATCGGCAGTCATTAATTGGTATGAGGAATATCAAAAAGGCGTACTCCGCACTCAACCTGCCCAACATGCCGTTGCCTGGCATACATCGCTCGTCTATCGAAACGAAGGATTTCGATATAATACCACTAAAACTGTCGGAACAGATTTTTATTTCATGCAAAATGTATTATGTAAAAGTGGAAGAAGGATATATAACTTCTCCGAACCACTTGTATTTCGCCGTATTTGGAAAGGAGAAAAAAATCTTTCAAGCAATTGGATGAAACGATTGAAAGTTACAGAAATAATTAATCTAGAAATTCCTTTAATAGATAAATTAGCGCTCTTAAATCGCAAGATACTCCCAACTCGTTTTATAGAATGGTTTATCGTGAATTCCAATATATCAGCTTTAACAAAGCTTTCTTTATCTCACGAGTTTCTTCAGTTTGTAGAATCGTAACCAATACCCATTTTGTTCTATAACACCAGTCTCTTCGATTGAATAATATTTTTTCACTGTATCAATACCATTATCTATGTTTTCTGATAACCATGGAAGAAAAAGATAATATACATTTCCATCTGGAACATTTTTTGATAGTTCAGAGGCCACCATCGTAGGCGAATAATCAAAGTGGCGCATCCACCAGTTTTGCGTTCCATCAACTCCATTCAATTCATTTGAAATAACCATTCCTATGTATTGCGATTCCTGTTTTCTAAATTTTTGATACAAGCGATCTATATATATAAATTCAGTATTGTATACCATCGAGTCACACCGAGCTTGAATTGGGTCACCAATTTTCAATAAAGTTTTATTTCCCCAAGAAAATGTACCAAAAACAAATTTGGAAACAGGGTCGATCGTATAGTAAATGGAAAAGAAAAAAAGCACAGTAATTATCCCTATAGGTAAATATCTAACGCTCTTCTTTATCGATACTAATCCGTATGCGGATAAAATAGAAATAAAAAAAACAGAGACTATCAAATAGCGGGGATGAGTAAACGTGTTATAAAAGCAGTTTACCCCTACGAACAAAAGGCAGGTTAATGAAAGTGAAATCGCATTAGACATAGAGGAATTCACTTTAAATTTATTTTTCCTAAAGTACTTTATGAAACCGATTAGGATAATAATCGTTAAGATCCATGCAAAATTCATAACGCTTACTTCAAATATTCGAGGAAAAAATAAAAGAGGATGAAAAAGGAAAGAGATATAAGGCTTAACATAATAATTACCATTCCAAATAGTGCCTCCGCTTGCAAGATATTGAAACCCAAATACCGATATAGGGAAAACTAAATATAAAATATAGCCCAATATCAATAAGCTTTTTGAAATTCCACTTTTAGTAATACGCTTAAAATATTTATCTAGAAATCCTACTTTAAAAGCAATATATGGGGCGAGTAACCCCATTAATAACATCAAGTAAAGCATAAATCCAACCTCTTTTGAAAGTACCATGAGTGCAGATATAAAAGCAAAAAGTACAAGTTTATCTTTAAGTAAGAAATATAAAGCGATAACAAAAAAGCATAAAACTGGATAATCCATATTTGGTGTCAGAGAAGTTGCTATAAATAGAGGATTAATTGCAAAAAGAAGAGTTAAGAGAGAGCTTGTCAGGGATGATCGTTTGAGTAGTATCCGGGTAATTCCATAAAAAGCTATGATAGACATTACTCCCAAAATAAGATTTTGTAGATGAATTATATATAAATTATTCGGAAAAAATAGCTGCCCAATTGACATATAGGAGCCATATCCCATTGTTGGATGTCCCCCACCCCAAAAATAATCCTTACCAAGGCTCGTAAGAGAAACAGTAAGAGCATCTGTTGAACTTCTAATTTCATTGACAAAGATATTTCCGTCCCAATGTGGAATATGGTCAAAAAACGTCAGTCTTATTACACTAAAAATAGCCGTTGGAATCAAAAGGAGAAAATGAGTTTTGACGAAGTTGATTATTTTGTGAACTTTAATTTTGACAATCAAACTTAAGAAAAATACCAGTAGAGGTATTTGGATAGGTATTATGAGTGGTAGTTGAGTAATATATCGCATAGCAATGGCGTACCAAAAAAAATAGCAATAAAAAAGAACCATTTCAATTTCCCATCTTCTGTTCCATGAAATATATCGTTTCAAACTTACCCTAGTCCTAACTACGCTGCACAAGTGACTCCATTCAATTAATACAATATTAAATAAACTTTTATTTATAAAAAATAGGAGTAAGAAAAATACAAGTGGTGTAAAAAGCATAAATACGTCAATTGTTGTAAGATTGAAAGCCATTGATGAAGCTTTGGACACGAGGAAATCTAAAACAGAAATGGGGCTTTTCAATTCCGAGCGTATGTAGGTATGTTTAGTTATAATTCCATCATTAATTACTTCCACTTTATCGTTTATATTTCCTTTTGTGGATGAAATGTTTATTTCATATTTTTTATTCTTAGAGTCAGATATTGTTGGGAATCCAAAGGGAAATAATTTTCCGTTTTGAAACTGATCTGTTTTATATATTGCAGAATAATACGGGGCAGTTTTTCCTACCTCTATTAGTGTAAATCGCAGTTTGTCATCATTTACTTTTCTGAAGGTGTTAAATCGTACCGCGACTTGGCCCAGGTTATTTGCTTTTGAAATGAACTGAGTAATGAAGGGTGGTTTGTCAATTAATAATATTTGAGATTTGGTAGTCGTGTTATTATTTATCACCACTGTAAGAAACTGGAAATCTTCTACACGATATGTATTTTTGAATGCAATAACCGACCAAAGTAAGAAGGTCAAAAAAAATACTAACGAGCCGGCTGTGAATAAATTACGTTTAGATTTCATCATTTTATATTAGTGTATTAAAGTTAACCTTAAATTGTTTTTCGGAAAAAATTGGTTCTCGTTTTTTAATTTTATTAAGATTGAATGAAGGATTGTTAATCGCTTCTAGAGTATTAGATATTAGTTCTTCTTCTGTATTAAACAAGTGTTTTTTTGGGTCTAATCCCAACTTTTCAATAATTTCAACAAGTCCTCCCCCATTAAACAATATTGGGATGCATCCTGCGGATATTGCCTCAACGGGAGCGATACCGAAATGTTCAAAGTTAATTGGGTTTGTTTCGCCATACCCTCCTGCATGCCAGTAGATTTTTGATTTGAGGAGTATTTCTTCCACTTCTCGCCTCTTAGCATTAAAGTGGAAAAAAATCGGGTAGCCTTTTGCCATTTCTTTTAATTGTTCTACATAGCGGAGAGATGAGGGTTCGGTACCGATGCCACCCACTAAGTGCAACTCAAGGCTATTAGTCGTAAGTCGTTGGTCGTTAGTCGCTAGTAGTTGAGAATACAATTTGATAAATGCTTCGATAAGCACTTCTTGTTTCTTGCCATGACCGAGGGTAAAGAAGCGGCCAACGGAGGTGATCCAGTTGGGTTTGGTCGATAGTCGTTGGTCGTTAGTCGATAGTAGCTTAACGGGGGGGTAGAGGACGATGGCGTCTTTATTCCATGATTGTTTTACCCATTTTGCGACATATTGCGAATGGACGATAAATAATTGGTAGCTATCCAATCTTTCTTTTAGATTGGGAAAGATTCCGGCGCGGAGACGATCATTGATTTTTTCCTTCAGGAGATTGGGGAATAAAGATTGGAGATTGGTTTTTTGGAAAAAGAGCAA
>JBBQLR010000053.1:0-4723 GCA_038328135.1 Patescibacteria group bacterium
ATTCCCGCCTTCGCGGGAATGACTCTAGGAGTAAGAGTGTGATAGACATAGAGGGCAGAGCCGAGGGCTGCGCCACTATCACCTGCAGGTCCAAAGATATGACTGTTTTGGAAAGGTGTTTGTTTATGAATCAATCCATTAGCGAGTGCATTAAGTGCTACTCCTCCACTGATGCAAATATTATTTTCTTTCGTCAATCTGTGGAGATGGTTTAATATACCAATATAAACCGATTCTGTAAGGGTTTGAACACTTTTAGCAACATTTGCATGTCTATCGGTGATTTTATCATTTGGATGCCTAGACATTCCCATTAATTTTTCAAATTTTTGAGACCACATTTGGGGAGATTCTCTGAAAGAAAAATAATTCATGTCAAGATTGAAGCTCCCATCTTTTTTTATATCAATTACTTTGTTAAGTTTACCGAGAAATGTTGGTTTTCCGTATGCTGCCAACCCCATAAGCTTATATTCATCTTCATTTACCTTAAATCCGAGGTAGGCAGCACATGTAGAATAAAAGAGCCCTAAAGAATGTGGAAAGTGAATATCACTTAAAAGCGAGATAATTCCGTTAGAGGCTTTCCAAAGGCCTGTTGTCTGATATTCACCCACTCCATCAATTGTTAAAATAGCCGTTGACGAAAATGGAGAAGAGTAATAAGCAGCGGCTGCGTGAGAGAGATGATGGGGAGTAAACTCTATTCTCCCTTTATATTTTAATTGTTTACGGATAGTGTTTTCGATGCTTAATTTATCCCCTAATAGTTCCGGCATATTTTGAACAAAAGAGCTAAAGCTATTTGGCCATGTCTGAATATACATATCAATAGTACGCTCAAATTTAAGGAGAGGTTTTTCATAATAGGCAATACTATCAACCTTGTTAATTGTGATATTTGCATATTGTAAGCACCAGTTCACTGCTTGAGAAGGGAATCCATTATCATGTTTTATTCTCGTAAAACGTTCCTCTTCAATTGCGGCAATGACTATTCCATCTTTGATAAGAGCCGCAGCACTATCGTGATAAAAGGCAGAAATTCCAAGGATATACATACTATTAATACGGTGAATTTAAATCTATTGTCTCAGACTTGGTTTGAATCCAATACGTATTTTTTTCTTTTTTTGAAAATAACGATGAAATGATAAATATAAGTTTTCCAATAGGAATGGCAATGATATAAAATAATGCGAGAAGAAGTGAAGAAAAAAGTAAATTTATTCTTTTGATTATCCTCCTCATATAATAGGATATAAAAATATCGGGACGGGGGATACTTGAGCGGCAATGACGAGAAGCGTGATAATAACAAGAAGAAGGATTATTGGGACTATCCAAATTTTATTCGATTTAGTAGAAAGAACCAAGAGTTGTTTGACGGATTGAAACATACCCATCATTGTATCAAATAGACATTTCACTCGTAGGGAAACTTGATATTTTTTTAGAGAGGCTTTTCAATTGTAGGTCTTTGAGAAAGGATTGTAGTAAAGATCTCTCTTAGGTAAGGATGGGTGAGCTGGAGATCAGTATTAATAAAGAATTCCTCCAAAATGATTCCCGTTTTTTGTTCATAATAGAGTGCTTGAATTGCCATTTCAAGCTTATCCAACTGCCAGAATATTTCTGCCTCAGGGCTTTTCCGGGCAACCATTTCTCTAAATATCGTTTTATACTCACTCAATGTTCCCAACTTTGCAAAAAGAGTATCGATTCCTTTTGATTCGGCTATTTCTTTTTCTTTACGTTTTTGTACATCGATAATATTTCCTCTCGACCAGACAAGATCACCCGTGAATATTTCTCCTAAATCATGGATAATGGCCATTTTCATAAGCTTTTCCTGGTCAATATTAAATGCATGTGCAAAAACCATTGCGATAACGCATAGCTGAAATGAATGTTCAGCAACACTTTCCGGATTCGGAATTTTGTTTACTTTCCATCCAGTTCTGACGATTTGTTTTGATTGAATAGTGGTGAGGAGGAAGGAAAGAGCGGAAAGCGGCGTAATTAAGTCTTGCTGAAAAAGAGGATTCTTCGTAACAATAGATTGTTCTTCGGTCGTAAGATATCCTTGGCCAGCCGACTCCAAAAAAGCATTCGCTTCACTAACAGAAGCCATTCCTTCATGTTTGATGAAAATTTTGATGAATGCGAGGAGAAGTTTTCTATTTTTTGGAACGCGTATATTTTTTTGCCAATGTGAATAGATACTGTCTTCATAAACAAATCCTTCCTGTGCTAATGCATTTCCAAATAAGGATAGGGTGAGAAACTGAGATTTGAGTCGATATTTTTTAAACAACTCACCGAATGTGGGATGGTCGCTCATAATAGAAGATACTATAGTACCTTTTCTACAAATTGTCAACTTTCCTGACAATTATGTCATGTACGAAAGATACATACTGGATTAATATCAAACCAGGAGGTTATAAAGAGTAAGCAGATTACTATTTTAAGCAATATGACCAAAAGCCAAACGCGGATTACTGCACAAAACTCGTATAAGCGAGAAGTTCAAAAGTTGAAGTGCTTTTCACCTGAGTGGAAGCCAATCTCATTCAAGAAATACGTGCAAACCTACCTCAACAAAATCAAGGCTTGAATAGTGCTATCTCACACATTGTATCTTCGCGTAATTTAAACAGATTTTATTGAGCTGTTTTTTCTCGGCAGGGGAAAATGGGAATTGGGCAAAATCGTTTTTTCTTCTTTCAAGATATTTTTTGATATCTACCTCTTCTTTTTTTTGAAGGTCAAGTTGACGCGGTAAGTAGAGTAAATACCATCTGGGAGAATAGACAGAAAGCTTTTCAAGTAGCCGGATTGATTCAGTGGTATTTCCTATATCTGCTTGGATAAACGACCATCTTACTAATTCTGGCTCCTCAAAAGGGGTAATGGCTTCAAGTGAGCTAATAGTTGATTGAATTTTTTGTTTATTGTGGCTCTTGACTGCAACATTTAGTTGTGTATCTAACTGCTTTTTAGTATTAACAACAGCTAAATTGAGGAGTCCTGTAATAATAGTTAGTATAACCATAGAACAGAATGATAGGTAGAACAAAGATGACCTCTCGTTTAGCTTATCTTGAGGATTGTGTAAGCTTTGTCCTGCAAAAATAAAAAATAAAACCATAAAAAAAGGCATTGCATAAGTAAAGTCGGTTTGAAAATTAACAAGAAGATAGATAAATAAATAAATAGAAGGATTTTCTTGTTTTAATCCTCGAATGACAATATAAGTACAAAAAATAAGAAACCAAGAAAGGGTGAGTATACCGTTTTCAACAAAAAGGCTTAAAAAAATGTTATGTGTCTCCGTAGGGGTGAGATCTGAAGAAACACCTGTTTTGATTGATGAATAAATATAGTTTCCGGATCCATATCCAAATAGCAGCTGTTCAAGCGGGGAAGTTTGCCATGCACGAAATACTTGCGGATAATAAAAATCACGAACACTGAGGAGAGGTTTTGGATTGAGACGCAGTGTTTTTTGCATAACATCTTGTCCTGTCTTTATGAAGGGAATAGCAGAAAACTCTTTTGTATAAATGGAAACAACAAAGAGGGAAAGACACAGTGTTACGGCAAGGATAAGGCGGTATTTGCCCTTTTTTTTAATTGCTAATAATAATAAAACAACAAAACTTCCTAAAAATGCTGATTTAGAAAAAGATACAGCCATAATAATAAATATAAAGAGCGAAGTAGGGATAAGGAGAAATAGAGAGCCAGAGTTGAGAAGGAGGGAGACAAAGGCCAAGCCTGCTAGATCTCCTAGGTGATTGTGTTCTCCTGCAACTCGAAGAATGAACTGATAGGGAGAAAAAGAAAGAAAAGGGAATAGTGCCGCATTAATTGAGTGACCAATAAAGAGAAGAGAAGAGACTAAAAAAATAAATAATATAGTTGCCTTTATGTATTTGAAATGAATATGTACTCCAGTCGAAACAATAAAAGTACAGCCATACAAGGCCCAGTAAAAAAGTTGAGAGGAAGAATGAAGGCTATTAATTGAGAAGGAGAAACACGAAAAAGCCAGGAGAATAAAAAAAATAAAAAAACTCACTACTGCATAGATGTACTTAGACATATTGATAATGATACCAAAATATGATACCTTAAAAGTATGTTTGGACGGAACTATTTTATCTTCTGTACTGTGTTTTGTATTGGTTTCTTTTTTTTGTCCATAGCTCCCTCTCACACACTTGCGGTTGGATGCAACGCAGCTTGTGGAGGGTC
This sequence comes from Patescibacteria group bacterium, assembly GCA_038328135.1. Lineage (GTDB taxonomy): Bacteria > Patescibacteriota > Microgenomatia > UBA1406 > GWC2-37-13 > JAKBEU01. The sequence continues at coordinate 4,264 of JBBQLR010000053.1, forward strand.
TGTTACTTGTGATGCAGGCTATACGTGTATTAGTAATGTATGTAAACCTCCCACGCCTTCTTGTTCAGGAGGAGCTGACCCAGAAGCAAACCTTACTAATAGAACGAGTGGAACCTTCTACTCTTATGCAAGGGGCGTACAGAATACTACGAGCATTACTTTCCCTACATGGTCAGATGTTGGTGGTCAAAACGACATTGTGTGGTATCCGGGAACAAATCAAGGAGGGGGGACATGGAGAGCATCAATCGATCTTGCTACCCATCAAGCTGGAGCAGGTCAAATCTATACCCACGTGTATTTAAGTAATTGTGGATATACGAATGTTTGGTGCGATTCGGCAGACTTTATCATCGATACTACCCCTCCCACATGTATGATAAGCGGGCCAACAACAAATTGCAGAGGAGCAAGTGCAAGCTATACTAGCGATGCTACCGATACCTACCTCAGCTTAGTA
>JBBQLR010000054.1:0-4637 GCA_038328135.1 Patescibacteria group bacterium
CGACTGGATTCCCGCCTTCGCGGGAATGACTCTAGGAGTAAGAGTGTGATAGACATAGAGGGCAGAGCCGAGGGCTGCGCCACTATCACCTGCAGGTCCAAAGATATGACTGTTTTGGAAAGGAGTCTGTGTATGTATTAATCCATTAGCGAGCGCATTAAGTGCTACTCCCCCACTGATGCATACATTTTTTTCTTTCGTTATCTCGTAGAGATGGTTTAATATGCCAATATAGACCGATTCTGTAAGGGTTTGAACACTTTTAGCTATATCTGCATGTCTATCAGTGATTTTATCATTTGGGTGCCTCGGCTTTCCCATTACTGTTTCAAATTTATGTGACCACATAACAGGAGATTCGCGGAAAGAAAAATAATTCATGTCAAGATTGAAGCTTCCGTCTTTTTTTATATCGATTACTTTGTTAAGTTTTCCGAGAAACGTTGGTTTTCCATATGCTGCCAACCCCATAAGCTTATATTCATCTTCATTAACCTTAAATCCCAGATACGCTGCACACGTAGAATAGAAGAGACCGAGAGAATGGGGGAAATGAATATCGCTTAAAAGTGAGATAATTCCGTTTGAGGCTTTCCAAAGCCCTGTTGTCTGATATTCACCCACTCCATCAATTGTCAAAATTGCAGAAGATGAAAATGGTGAAGAGTAATAGGCAGCAGCCGCATGAGAGTGGTGATGAGGAATAAATTTAATTTTACCCTTATACCCGAGTTTTTTTCTTATCGTATTTTCAATACTCAATTTTTCTCCCAACAACTCAGGCATATTTTGAACGAAGGAAACGAGGCTTTTGGGCCAAGTTTGAATAAACATGTCGAGGGTTCGTTCAAATTTAAGGAGAGGTTTTTCATAATAGGAAATAATATCAATATCTTCTATTTTTATATCGGCGTCTTTTAAGCACCACTCAACTGCACGGGTAGGGAAGCTATTATCATGTTTAAGTCGTGTAAAGCGCTCCTCTTCAATAACAGCGATGACTATTCCGTCTTTGATAAGGGCCGCGGCGCTATCGTGATAATATGCTGAAAGACCGAGAATATACATATGAGTTAATAGGGAGAACTTAAATCGTTACATTCTCCCGTTGGCTGTAACCAATATGATTTTTTTCTTTTATGATGGGCTAGATGTGAGATATTAAAAATAAGTTTTCCAACAGGAATGGCAAAGATATAAAATAGCGCGAGAAGAAGTGAAGAAAAAAGCAGATTAATTTTTTTAATCAGCCTCCTCATAAAATAGGATATAAAAATATTGGGACAGGGGATACCTGAGCAACAATCACAAGAAGTGTAATTATTACAAGAAGCAGGATTATCGGGACGATCCAGATTTTCTTTGATTTTGTAGAAAGAACTAAGAGCTGTTTGACGGATTGAAACATACCCATCATTGTATCAAACAGTTACTTTGGTCTTTCGGAAACGTAATAATTTTTCTAGAGAGGCTTTTCTATTGTGGGTCTTTGAGAAAGGATCGCCGACTTGAATAGCCATTTCGAGTTTATCTAGTTGCCAAAATATATTAGCCTCATGGCTCTTGCGTTGGAGCATTTCTTCAAAAATACGTATATATTCATTTTCATCTTCTAAGGGTGCGAACATTGCCCCAATTCCCTGTGCTTCCATGAGCTCTTTTTTTTGACGTACTTCAAGATCTATCATATTTCCATGCTCCGATACAATATCTCCTGTAATAATTTCAGCTAAATCATGGATAAGGGCCATTTTTGTAAGTTTATCTCGATCGCAACCTAGTTGATTAGCAAACACCATTGCCATTACGCATAACTGGTACGAGTGTTCAGCTACACTTTCGGGATTACGAACACCGTGGAGCTTCCAACCAGTGCGTACAAGACGCTTTGTCTGTGTGGTCTTTAATAAAAATGCGAAGAGATTTACAGGCGGTATATTACTCCTTTGAAGGGATGCACTACTTCCAACAATATTTTCTTCTTCGCTCGTAAGATATCCTTGGCCTGCCGATTCCAAAAAAGCATTTGCTTCATTGATGGAAGTCATTCCTTCATGTTCGATGAAGATTTTGATGAATGCAAGGAGAAGCTTTCTATTTTTCGGAACGCGCATATTCTTTTGCCAGTGCGAATAAATACTATCTTCATACACAAATCCTTCTTGAGCTAATGCATTTCCAAATAGGGCCAGGGTGAGAAACTCAGACTTGAGCCGATATTTTTTAAATAACTCACCGAATGTGAGATGGCCCTTCATATGGAGAATACTAAAGTATTTTTTCTACAAATTGTCAACTTTCCTGACAATTATGTCATGTACGAAAGATACATACTGGAATAATATCAAACCAGGAGGTTATAAAGAGTAAGGCAGATTACTATTTTAAGCAATATGACCAAAAGCCAAACGCGGATTACTGTACAAAACTCGTATAAGCGAGAAGTTCAAAAGCTGAAATGCTTTTCACCTGAGTGGAAGCCAATCTCATTCAAAAAATACGTGCAAACCTACCTCAATAAAATCAAGGCTTGAATAGTGCTATCTCACACATTGTATCTTCGCATGTTCTGCACAGATGTTATTGAGTTGTATTCTTTCTTTTTCCGTAAAGGGAAATTGGGAAAAACTTCCCCTCTTTTTTTCAAGATATTGCTTAATATCGATACCGTCCTTTTTCTGTAAGTCGAGTTGGTGGGATAAGGAGAGAAGATACCATCGGGGAGAATATACAGAAAGTTTTTCAAGAAGCCGGATTGCCTCTTTGGTATTACCGATAAACTCTTGTATGAAAGACCATTTTACGAGTTCTGCTTCTTCAAAGGGGGTAATGGCCTCAAGTGAATTAATTGTTTCTTGAATTTTTTGTTTGTCTTGACTTTTAAAAGCAGATTGCAGCTTTACGTCTAATTGCTTTTTATTATTGAGAATAGACATATATATAAGTCCTAGAAAAATAGTTAATCCAATCATGCAGAATAATGAAAAGAAGAAGAAAGACGATTTTACACTCATTTTGTCTCTTGCATCAGGAAGACTCTGTCCTGCAAAAATAAAAAATAAAACCATAAAAAAAGGCATTGCATAAGTAAAGTCTGTTTGAAAATTGACAAGCAGATAGATAAAGAGATATATAAAAGGATTTTCTTGCTTCAATCCCTGAATGACAATATAAGTACAAAAAATAAGAAACCAAAAAAGGGTGAGTATTCCGTTTTCAACAAAAAGGCTTAAAAAAATATTATGTGTTTCCGTAGGAGTGAGATCGGAAGAAACTCCTGTTTTGATTGATGAATAAATATAGTTTCCGGATCCATACCCAAATAGCAGCTGTTCGAGCGGAGAAGTTTGCCATGCACGAATGACTTGCGGGTAATAAAAATCACGAACACTGAGAAGGGGCTTCGGATTTAAATGGAGCGTTTGTGACATTATTTTTTGTCCTTGTTTAACAAAAGGAATTGAAGAAGCCTCCTTCGTATACAGGGTAATAACAAGGAGAGAGATACAGAATAGTATAGAAAAGATAATGCGATAAACTTCTTTTTTTTGAATAGCTAAAATAAACAGAACAACAAGAGCTCCTAAAAAAGCTGATTTTGAAAAAGAGATTGCCATAATAACAAACGCAAATAACGAAGAGGGGATGATGAGAAGGAGATGGCTCGAGCTCAGAATAAGAGAGACAAAAACAAGACCAGCCAAATCACCTAGATGATTGTGTTCTCCTGCCACTCGAAGGATAAATTGATAGGGAGAAGTAGAAAGAAAAGGGAACAATGTTGGATTCAACGAGCGACCGATAAAGAGAAAGGATGAAATAAGAAAAATAAAGAGAACTATATTTTTTATATACCGGAAGTTGATTGGCACCCCAATCGATACAATAAAAGCACACCCATACAGAGCCCAAAAAAATAGTTGATAGGAAGAATGAATAGTATTAATTGAAAACGAGAAACAAGAAAAAACGAGAAAGATAAAAAAAATAAAAAAACTCACTCCAGCATAGGAATACTTTGACATATTGATAATGATACCAAAATATGATACCTTTAAAGTATGTTTGGACGGAACTATTTTATCTTCTGTGCTGTGTTTTGTATTGGTATCTTTTTTTTGTACATAGCTCCCTCTTACACACTTGCGGTTGGATGTAATGCAGCTTGTGGAGGATCTGTCACCTGCGATGCGGGTTATACGTGTATCAGTAATGTATGTAAACCTCCCACGCCTTCTTGTTCAGGAGGGGCTGACCCTCAATCGCTTTATACCAATCAAAGGAATGGAACCTTTTATTCTTATGCTAGGGGTGTACAGAATACTACAAGTATTACTTTCCCTACATGGTCAGATGTTGGGGGTCAAAACGACATTGTGTGGTATCCGGCAACAGATCAAGGAGGGGGGACATGGAGAGCATCAATCGATCTTGCTACCCATCAGGCTGGAGCAGGTCAAATCTATACCCATGTGTATTTAAGCAACTGCGGATACACGAATGTTTGGTGCGATTCGGCAGACTTTATCATCGATACTACCCCTCCCACATGTATGATAAGCGGGCCAACAACAAATTGCAGAGGAGCAAGTGCAAGCTATACTAGCGATGCTACCGATACCTACCTCAGCTTAGTA
>JBBQLR010000055.1:0-4503 GCA_038328135.1 Patescibacteria group bacterium
GAGGGACTGGAGTAGGAAACTCGGTTGGTTTTAATATGGGGGGTGCAACCTCATTGGGTAGTTGAGTAGGAGCAGCAGAAGTTTCGGGTGTTAAAGTGTCAAGTATTTGTCTGCCTAAAGGAGTACAACTTGCAACTCCTAAGGCGGCAACAGGAATCACGAGCTTCAGGAAATCTCTTCGACTGAACTTTCGCTGTTCTGACATATGTTGGAATTATACCCTATAATAACCCTAATTTCAATAGTACCTATAGTAATACATAATAGATATGTATTGTTTAGCCTCAGCACAACATAGTATTTTCACTTTGGCTTATTCTGATAAATCCATTTTGTCAACAATTTCCTTTATACACCTAGTTAAGTTCATTTACAATGGAAAATATAAATTGTAGATTTTCATTTACGAAATATATTATGTTTTGTTTTGTGATCTGTAATAATATTAAGAAATACAGTTTGCAAAATTGACCATATAAAATTACCATATATTTTGGACATAAGCGCTGCATCAGAAACAGTTTTCTAAGTCAACATAACTCGATATAATCCAATATAGTCGAAAGTATGTATTAAAAACCCCCGGGTCGTAGTGAGCCGGGGGGAATGAGCAAGAAATGTGGACCTATAACTTGGAGTATAATTACTGTGGGATAAAGCTTATACCTGCTCTGTCGGCCCCTTGGAAAACGCTAATAAACTGCTGTAGATTTATGATAAACTCATCTATTACTGAGTTCGTAAGAAAACGACGCGCGTTCACCCATTTTGATACTCGCACTAGCGAATTAGTGGATTGAATCATAAGTAAAGGCAAACTCTAATGTTAGAAAAGTGCTTTTTTATTTTTTTATTTGTCCATTCATATAAGCGCAATATTTCTTCTTTTAATCATAATCAAACGAGCCAGATAAGGGAAACATATACATTTCAATATCTTAAGAAAACAACAAATCACTTTTAAGTGGAAAACAAGTAACGAAGTTTTTATTCCTCTTTATTCATCGTGCTTTTTCTTTTAGGATAGTAAGAAATTATTAATTTACTGCGATACATATCAGATGAATCTCACATGAGCTCAAAGAGATTATATAGGTCTTCATGTAACATCAAAGGATTAAACTTTCTGTGATAATAATTAAAATTATTGCACTTGACAAAATAATAAAAAAGCCTATCATAAAGCCATAAGAATATGTTTAAGATGAAGAACATTACCTTTTTTCGCAGAGTTCTGCGAACAGTTTGGAAAGAAAGAAAATCTTTTTCTTTTATCTCTCATATTCATCGTATTTATCAGGATTTTGATGATCCTCAAACCTTTCAATATTCTTCCTCAGTAAATGCAAATGAAATAGACACAGACGGCTTTAAAGAAATAACGATATGTACAGGTTCCTCGATACACAGCGAGGAAGAAGCTTTGGGAAAGTGTTTAATAGAAGCTCTTGAAAGAAAAGCAAGTCTTACTTATAAAAATAGTAATTTTATTTACTCTTCATATAGCAAATTAGTTGATTTAAAAAAAATTGCTATTAACCCACTCCTTTTTTCTCCGTTTTCTCAGGAGCAACTATGCCAAGAGAAATACAAAAGATTCAATATAAATAAAAGCTCAATTATTCCTTGGATGGAAGCGGATAATTTAACCTGTAATAAGAAAATGATGATACCGGCGGAGCTCATCTATTTTAATTTTATGACAGATACAAAAATTGCCATTCCGATTAGTACGGGGACTGCCGCTGGATCAACAAGAGACGACGCAATATTGAGAGGAATATATGAAGTGATTGAACGAGATGCATTTATGCTCCGCTATCTATCTCAAACAACAGGCAAGGAAATCTTGCCTAAGAATTCTGGCGAATTGAAAGTAATTCATGAAATATGCACAAATTATCGTCTTCAAGCACGTTTCATCGATATAACAGTGGATATGCCAATTCCAACAGTGCTCGCAATTCTTACTAACGTAACAAATGTTGGACCTAGTGTATCACTCGGTCTCAAAACACATCCTGATTACAAGGAGGGAATATTAGGATCATTTATGGAAGCTCTTCAAACAAGAACGTGGCTTCGACACCATTGCGAAGATCATGCGCAAAAAGATATTAATAAGAACGATGTTATTCATACATTTGAAGAGAGAGGGAGCTATTGGTATAACAAAAATATGCTCCCTCACCTTTCATTTTTCATTGAAAAGATTAAAAAAATAGATATGAAACAAGATAAAAAAAGCACATTAACATTAGTTGAAATCCTAGAACTGTTGAAGGATAAGGGGTATGAAGTATTTGTAGTCGATTTGACACCAAAAGAATATGCGAGCATTCCCCTATCTGTTGTAAAAGTTATTATTCCTGGCTTTCAGTCTCTCTATCTTGATGAGGAGTTTCCCTATTTGGGAGGAAAAAGGCTCAATAACATCACACATAAATTCAATACAATTCCCCATCCCTTTTTATGAAAAACAACAATCTTATTGCTCAATTTACAGGCTTAAAACAATCTCTCTCACAACATTTTCATGAAAAAACAAATATCCTTAAATACGACAAGCACCCAAAGAGATTAGTATACCCTCCAGAATGGATACGAATTTTCTCAAAGGGATACCCTCGATTTCAAAGAATTGCACTACCTACCCAAGAGATTACAAATAGGCAAAGTGATATTTATGCGCTTTTAAAGAATAGGGAGTCTCGCCGAAAATATGATGCAAAGAGTAGTGTTCCCATGAGCATATTATCCCATTTACTACAGTTTTCAGTAGGAAATAAAGATAGTTCTGAGAAAAGATACTACCCCTCCGCGGGGGGTAGATACCCTATTGAGACATATATTCTTCCTTTAAAACAAAATGGCTTACAGCGTGGGGCATATCACTATCATGCGAAATCTCATTCTCTTGAGTTTCTTTGGCAATTGGATAAAAAAGAAGTGCTCTCTTGTTTTAATCAACCATGGATAAAAAATTCTTCCTTTCTCATAGTACTAACTGCATATTTTTGGAGGAATGAGGTGAAATATGGGAATAGAGGATATCGATTTACTATGATGGAAGTGGGCCACATCGCTCAAAATATATACCTTCTTTGTGAATCGTTAGGCTTGGATTGTTGTTCCATTGGTGGATTTATCGATGAAAAAATAAACAAACTACTAGATATTAATGTAGAACAGGAAGCAGCTTGCCTTGTAGTAGCTTGTGGTGCGAAAGGAGGTGAAAAATAATATGCCTAGTCCTGAAGCGAGACCTTTTGTGAGACAACCTGTGGTGAGTAATAATGGATTAAAGCCAGTCGCAGGATCCTGTGGTGGATCATGTGCTGGTGGAGAATGTGGAGGAGCATGTGCAGGAAGTTGTTCCGGTGGTGAATGTAGTTCAACATGCGGATCAACTACCTGTAGTTATAGACCTGGGAGAAGTGAAGGAAAGTAAAGTTTACTTATTATTGTACAGATTTGTTATCGTGAAATCAAAAATCATATACATTGTAAGACATGGCGCAAAAGTGCGGGGTATTGGCGATGTATCTATTTCGGAAAGAGGAATACAACAAGCTCACAAGGCGGCTATATATCTATTGTCCAAAAAGATACAGTATATTTGTTCAAGCCCTGCACTACGCACCATGCAAACAGCAGAGATGATAGGTCACTTATCAAAGAAAAAGATTCATAAGGATGTGCGATTAAAAGAAAGATTAGATTTTGGGGAAGATGATATTACAGACTATCAATATTACATTCATCTCTGTGGGAAGTCTACTTTTGATCGCTCATATATTCTGCCCAATGGAAATACATCTATAAATTGTGGCAAGCTATTTAAAACTGTTGTTGATGAAATCATGCAAAAAAAATATTCCCATTCACTCATTGTTAGTCATGGGGGCATTATTGCCGATTTTTTGAGAAATGAGTTTGGGGATGAATATTTAGATACTTTAAGTCGTACATTCGCAAAATATCGAATTGTGAGGACGTGCTCTATTACTACAATCTCCGTTGATGAAAATACAGGGAAAATAAAATTACTTGAACTAAACGGGCTTCATCATTTACTATGACAGAGCTTATTAGAGGAAAGTGTATAGAATCTCATCATATTGACAACGGTGAATCTATACAATTTTTATACGATGAGAAACTGCTTTCCCCATTCACACAATGTATGTTGTATTTTGGTTCTTTACAGCAAATCAATAAGCCTACAGTGCTCAAAATACCAAAGTATCAGTCTCGGCTCGAACAAGAGTGGGTGGGATCAAAAAGGGCATATAATGCCGAAGTTCCCTCCCCCGAGCCACTAGCACTCATTCAAACAGAAGGAGTAGAGCGCGGTATGTTATTCGAATTTGTAGAGGGAGAGCCACTATATAAGCAATCAGAGCCAGAGAAGCGTTATCAATTTGGCAAAATAGCGGGGGAAATGCATGCGGCACTTCCGCTATCTTCAACTGATTGGGATGAAAATGAAAAGTCTCAAAG
>JBBQLR010000056.1:0-4500 GCA_038328135.1 Patescibacteria group bacterium
GCTAATACAAGTTAGTGGTAGAATAAATTTAGAGACAGCTGGGGTAGTAAAACAGTCGGGGGCAGATAGATTAGTGGTGAGTTCGTATATTTTTGGGCAACAAGATTTGGAGGAGGCAATAAATAATTTGTTGAAAGTAGAGGTCAAAGAAGCTGTAAAGATAGACACTCCTGTTGAGAAAACAGTAAAAGATAATCCTCATGTTGTGAATAAAAAAGGTGTTCTCACAGAAAGTTTTTTTTCTGCTATGCCAACAAAAAAAGAAAAAGAAGCTCAACCCTTAGAAAATGAAATGAAAAATAAAAAGTGGGTGCGTTATGAAGCCAGCTCCAGTGAGATTGTCTATGAAATGAATGATGCTGATTTTTATAAAGGGGAGGATTAAATTATGTACATAGTAAGCATAGGTGAGTGAAAAAACTGTAGGAATTAAAGGGAATTAGAAAAAGTTTTCTCTTGCTTCACGAGGACACACCAGGTTTAAGAGTTAAAAATCTCTACAGGAATAACATGTTAGATTTTGAATGATATACTTTTACTTATGGAAGATTTACCAAACCCGCCACTAGGGGCAATTTATTATGAGGATAGTAGATTATATGTTTGCTTGGCTTCCTTTCCGATTACAAAAGGTCATTGCGTTGTTGTTTGGAAAGAGAGAAAAGAAGATTTACAGTTATTAAATAGAGATGACTATGAACATCTTATGGATGTTGTTGATATAACAAGAAATGTACTTCGTCAATATTATAATTTAGAGAAAGTTTATTTAGTGTATTTAGATGAAATAAAACACGTTCACTGGCATTTAATCCCACGCTATGAGGAAGAAGGTTTTAATGTCTTAGTGCACACTCCCACAAAAAATGAGGATTTTTCAGATGCCCTTAAATTAAAAGACTTATTTACTTAAAATCACAGTACAGAAAATAAAACAAGAATGAAAAACTTCATAAGGGGGGGTTGCACAATATTGCCATGTAGTTGCTCCCTATCTTGATTTATTGTAAAATTATGGTGTTACCTGGTCGTTGAAGTTTCTTTTACCGGAAATATTTAATTTTAAAACCATGGACTATATAAAAAATAATACGCTTAAGGTGACAGGTATTGGCATAGTAATTATTATTCTCCTTTGGGGTTGGACGATGTGGAAAGGTTCAGAATCTTTTTCTGGATTGACTACAGATAAGTCGGGAACCCAAGCTACCACCTACACCAATAAAGAAGGTTCAGTTACTGTTGGGGGAAACACCTACCCCGATAATTGGCCGACAGATGTTCCAAAATATTCGAATGCCACGGTGCAATATTCTGCAGCATCTAATCCACAAGCAGAGGGGGCAGCTTCTTCAGTAATATTTCTTACAAAAGATAGTATTCAATCCGTGGTCGACTTTTATAAAAAGGAGCTTGTTTCTTTTGGGTGGAACGTTGAACAAGTTGTAAACACAGGAGGAACGACAATTATCGCTGCTAAAAAAGATACGAGAAACTTCGCCGCGTATATTGCTGATTCAGGGGATGGTCAAGTAAGTGTAACTGTTGGGATTGAACTTGGAAAGTAACAGGAATAAGTAACTGGTTAGTGTGAATAATTTATTCTCGATGTAGTTTTGCTTCCATTTATGGAAAATAGAATGAAAATTATCAGCCAAATAATTAAACAAACTAGCCCATTTTAATCATGATTTGAGATAATAAAAAAGTAAGGCACATAAAATATCTCGCTTATGAATAGGGTATTATTGGCCACTGAATGACAACAAAAAAGTTATTATGTCTTACATAATTTCCATGGGCCTAAACGGTATCTCAATAAGTATTTTTTTGTAGGCAGTGCGTCCAGTTAGTAATCGTATCGAGACACTCTTGTCTGGGATGTTTGAGAATTGAATAACAGGTCTACCTGAATAAAAAATGGTGTACAAATATAGACTCTTGAGATTTCGTATTTAATTAAGGTTAGAACTGTTATACTTTTTGATATGGAAATTAAAAAGCCTCATCTTGTAAAAAAGAATTTAAAACCAAAACAGATTGAGAAGGACAGTACGCTCCTGGGGGCAGATGAAGCCTTACTGGAAAATATGTCTTTTGAAAATGTGAAAATTGAAGAATTAAACTTTTCAAGTGTTCACGCTGAAAGCTTACTATTCGGTGGATCCACGCTCCAGGAAATGTATGCAGTAGATAGTATTTTTAATCGATGTGATTTTTCTGGGACAACACTTAACCAAATTACGTTGGAAAGAGTTGAAATCAACAATAGTCGTATTCAAGGAATTCAATGCATTGAGGCACGATTCAAAGATATAACCATTAAGAATTGTAAGGGTGTTTGTGCCTCTTTTCGTTTTTCTAAAATGAAGAACGTTTTATTTGTTGATTGTGACTTAACAGAGTCTGACTTTCAAGGATCTGACATGGACAATGTTATCTTTGAAAATTGTAATCTCCATGAAGTCCAGTTTTCTTCAACAAAAATGAAAGTAGTAAATCTCGTGGGTTCAAAAATTGAGAATATAAAAATAAATAAAGAAGCTTTTGGAAAGGTCTTGGTAAGCCAAGATCAGGCACTCTATCTAGCTCCTATTTTTGGGCTCAGTATTGAAGGGTAATATAAACCATTATAATCGGTTTCTTTTGGGTAAAGCTGAAAATTCCAATGAGGGTAATCGATTTGGTTTCAGAATATAAATAGGTGTATACTCTAGCTATATGGAAACAATAATAGAAGAACCAGGGTTAACAAAAATACAATTTGAAAAAAGGGCAGCAATGCAAGAAGCTTTTGAAAGAATAGAGACTATCGCAGAAGAAACTGGCGACCAAGGAATGGTTGAATCTTCTAAAAAGTTTCTCAGTGAGGTTAGTGGTATGGATTATAGATTGGAACAATCCGCAGCTAAACTCGTTGAATATTTCGAAATGAAAGCAGAATTAGGAAGGAGAGAGAAAGAGCTGGTAAATATTTTCCCTGAAGCTCAAACAAAATTGTCTGCGAACGATTCTTACTTTTTACAGAATCAAGATAAAAAATATTTACTACAAGCTTAAATATTTAATGTATGCTTCACCCCAATTTTGATTTTGATTCGGCTATTACGTGGCACCTTAACCGAGTGCGGGCGCTTCGTGCTCCAACTGGTCTATTCACCGCCTCAGCCTCAGATGTTACGACGGGATACAATAAGGCGTGGCTTCGTGATATTTATTTTATGACGCTCGGTTTTAAATATACAGGTGAAATGGAAGTGGTAAAGGAGGCTGCTAAGGCTCTTCTTAAAATTCTAGAACTCCATCAAGAAAAAATTACGTGGGCGGTGAATAATAAACCCTTTGAAACGTGGCAATATATTCATGCACGATATAATCCTGAGACGTTTGAAGAATATTGGGAAGAGTGGGGGAATAAACAACATGATGCAGTTGGTGAAGTTCTGTATCTAATTACTGATTGTGAAATATCGGGGCATTCTGTTTTAGAAAATGAGAATGACAAAGAGCTCGTTCAGATGTTGGTTAATTATTTAAATAGTATTGAATATTGGCATGATGCAGATTCTGGTATTTGGGAAGAGAATCAAGAAATTAGAGCATCATCAATTGGTTCAGTTGTGAGAGCTCTTAAAACAGCTTCATTGCTTCCGTATATAACTGTTCCGGAAGGTGCTATTGAGAAAGGGGAGAAAGCTCTTCGTGAGCTTCTCCCACGGGAGACGACGACTCGTTTTTGTGATCTCGCACTTCTTACACTTATCTTTCCTTTCGCGGTAACAACAGAAGAAGAAACGAAAAAGATTTTAGAAAATGTTGAATATTTTTTAACACGGGATATGGGCGTAATTCGTTATAGAAATGATAGATACTATAATAATAATATCGATGGCTACAGTGAGGAGGCAGAATGGTCGATGGGTCTTGCTTGGTTGGCTATTATTTATGCAAAGATGGGTAATCTTGAAAAAGCAAAACATTACCTCGACCGCTCTGAGAAGACTGTTAATCCAGATGGTCTCATTCCAGAGCTATGGTATTCGCATACAGAAAAATCTAATGACAATATTCCACTTGGTTGGGCAGAAAGTATGCACGTAGTAGCTCTCGTTACCGTAAAAGAATTATTAGAAAAGGTTGATAAATGAAAGAAGGTAGAGATCTGTAACGTATATATGGGGATGAATTAATCCCTAAGTACCAAAGGAAGGGAAAATTTTTACGCAATAAAGCCCGATTTGTTATACTTATGCGAGCAATGACTTCACAAAAAATAAACGACTTGATTACCTACATCCTTATCGCGCTCATGTGGGCACCTCATGCTACGAAAGAGTGTGCGCAGTCTTGTACCGGTCCAGTGTTTATCTCTCCAACATTAATCGGTTTTTTTACACCTTTTGTACAAATGGATATTTCTTGGCATGGATTTTTAATGCAATTAGTTTGGGCACCAGTTTTTGTTTTTAGTATGTGGGTTATATTCCTTCTGCGAGACCA
>JBBQLR010000057.1:0-4411 GCA_038328135.1 Patescibacteria group bacterium
GCGGTAAAATCTCACACAATCTTTCCTTCTAGTATGTATATACTATTTATATGGATCTTCATACATTTTTTAATCCTTCGTCAATTGCCATTATTGGTGTCTCTGAAAATCCCAAAAAAGTAGGGTATCTGGTAGCACAAAACCTTATTCGTCAAGGATATAAGGGTGAGATATATTTCATCAATCCAAAGTTTGATACTCTTTTTGATAAGCCAGTCTACAAAGATATTAAAGAAATAGGCAAGCCCCTCGATTTAGTAGTACTAGCGGTACCTGCGGATGCGGCAATGCATATATTAGATGACCTTAAGACAATTGGGATAAAAAATATTGTTCTGTATGCTGCCGGTTTTAAAGAAGCAGGGGTAGAAGGCGCACTAAAGGAACAAAATTTGGTCGCTAAAGCAACTCAGTACGGTATGACCATCCTTGGTCCCAATTGTATTGGGTATGTAAGCACAATATCACAAGCAAATGTAACATTCCTTAAGCACGCAGCTCCCAAAGGAAATGTGGGTTTTATATCTCAATCTGGAGCCTTAGGAAGCCTTATGGTCGATTATTTGGTCGGACACGAAAATTTCGGATTTTCTTATTTTATGAGCCTCGGCAATAAAGCGGTAATTGATGAATGCGATTTGCTATCTTTTCTCAAAGATGACCCAGATACGAAGGTTATTGCGATGTATTTAGAAGATGTGAAGAGAGGAGATGAGTTCAAACGGATATTGGAAGAGACAACAAAAATAAAACCCGTTGTTATTCTCAAATCTGGTTCAACAAGTGAAGGGTCAAAAGCCGCAGGGTCACACACGGGAAGCATGGTGGGGGATGATATGGTGTATGCAACTGTTTTTGAACAATATGGCGCAATACGGGCCGGTCAATTCTTTGAGTTTATGGCAATTCTTAAGATATTCAGTTTTGGTCGTCAGCCCACCTCAAAAGATATCCTCATCCTCTCCAATGCGGGTGGAATAGGGGTACTTCTAACAGATGAATTAATAAAGAATAAACTGGAATTGGTAACTGTTCCGGAAGATGTGAAAGAAGCAATCAAAAAAAATATGGGAGGAGACAAAGTAACAATACACAATCCCATCGATTTACTGGGGGATGCAAGCGCATTCCATTATCGACAAGCGATTGCGGCCACAATACAGCAAAAACATATTGGCGGCGTAATTGTGATGCTTACTCCACAGGCAAACACGGAAGTAGAAGAAACGGCAAAAGTATTAGCTGAAGCTCAATCTTCCTTTTCAAAGCCTATTTTTCCGATATTTATGGGTGAAAAGTCAGTGGGGCAAAGCCACTTTCTGTTTGAAAAAGAAAAAATGGCAAGCTTTTTTACCTATGATTTTTTGCCTTCCGCACTGGCAAAAATTACTCACTATCAAGACCATATTTTGCATAAAACTGTTACCAAAACAAGATTAATAGACCCTTCAAAACGGATCTCAATTCCAAAAAAACCACTATTAACTCCGTTTGAAACAAATCAAGTGCTAGCCAGTGCGGGTATCGATGCAGTTTCTCTTTTTAAGGCTAATTCAGCTGGTGAGGTTTCAACGCTAATTCATGAAATTGGTTTTCCATTTGTGATGAAAATTGCATCGGAAAAAATCACTCATAAGACAGAGGTTAAAGGCGTGCGGATTAATATTCAAAGTGAGAAAGAAGCACTAGCTGAATATCGTGATCTCTGCGATGTGACAAATGAAACGGGTGTCTATATTCAAAAAATGATGAAGGGACATGAACTTATTATTGGTGCTAAACGAGACAACCAATTTGGAATAGTATTGTTGCTGGGTTTGGGTGGCATATATGCAGAGTTATTGAAAACGATGGTGAGCTTCATCTATCCATTCTCGTTTGAATACATGGTAAAAATGATTCGCACCTCACCAATTCAAAAGATAATGGATGGATTTAGAGGCAGCGCTCCGGTTGATGAAGAATCACTTTACGAGCTCCTTGACAACGTAGGGATGCTCATGAACACCTATTCTCAGGTAAAAGAAATCGATTTAAATCCTACTCTTGTTTCTGATGCAGGGCTCCATATCGTTGACGGACGGATGATTTTATAATACAATGCATGTATGAATGAGCGACTTGCGGCACTTCCCATCACCCATGTACTTCGTATAGGGTCTACTATTTGGCCTCAATCAAAACAGTCGGGTCATGAGTATATATTTCCCATGGGTGTATTACGGACGGATGAGCTACAAGTAGCCCGTGTTCCAAATGAATTGGCTCTGTATCATCAACGGGGGCAAGCACTCTTTTACTTTGCGGGTGAAGAGGCAATAGAATTTTTTGAGACATACTTCCAAAGATATGATGCTACTCATAAATACTACGCGCCTTGGATATTATTTGGTTTTTTGCATCCTGAAAATAAGCTCACGGAAAGCATCTCTCAGTACAATCATCCGAAAAAAAGATACAAACAAGACTCTCTCCTATAAATACTATAAGATATATCCTCTTGACATAATCTGAAAAGGGAGTATACTGGTTACTTATGAAAACAAAAAACATCAGCAATTATTATTACTTCCAGCCGTAGGCGGGAAGTTTTTTTATGTTATAAGAACCCCGCCGAAAGCGGGGATTTTTTTTGGCTATGGATAAATCGAGGTTAATCAAACAATATAGCTTCTACTATTATCAACTCTTGTACGGGGGGCCCGTTTAGTATTTTTTTTCCACTAAACCAGAACCCTCCGATTCGGAGGGTTTTTTATTAATTTACATATATATCTATGAAAAAAATTACATTTATGAACGGTCGTGAGATACCTATGGAACTTCATCGGCCAACGATTGTACAAAAAATCAATCTTAACCCGATAGAAGACAGGAAGACAGCGATAGAACAGGCAGGTTTTAATACCTTTTTGTTGGGTACGGAAAATATATTCCTGGACATGTTAACGGATTCAGGAACAAACGCGATGAGCAATAATCAGCTTGCGGCCATGATGCAAGCAGATGAAGCGTATGCTGGATCACAAAGCTTTAAAAGGCTTGAGAAATCCGTGTGTTCATTTTTCAACAAAAAGCTCTTTCTTCCCGTCCATCAAGGAAGGGCAGCGGAACATATTCTTGCACAGACGTTCATCAAGAAGGGAGATGTTATTCCTATGAATTTCCATTTCACCACAACGAGAGCCCACATCGAATTTATGGGGGGTTCGGTCGAAGAGTTAATCGTGGATGAGGTATTCAATACCAAGAGCAAAGAGCCTTTTAAGGGGAATATGGATATAAAAAAATTATCTGATTTCATCAATCGTGTCGGACGTGAGAAAATTCCCTTTATCCGGATAGAAGTAACCACCAATTTAACTGGCGGGCAACCGGTATCGCTTGAGAACATCCGCAAGGTAAAAGAGGTCGCGAAAAAATGGCACATTCCGGTTGTCATCGATGCATGTCTTATCGCAGAAAATGCCTGGTTCATCAAGACGAGGGAAAAAGGATGTGAGGATATGTCAATACAGGAAATAATCCATGCAATTTCCGAATGCGGAGATATTATTTACTTTTCGGGGAGGAAATTAGGTGCGGCCCGAGGGGGAGGCATTCTAACGAATGCGAACGAATTCTTTATGAAAATGAGAGCGTTCATTCCGCTTTTTGAGGGATTTCTGACGTACGGCGGTATGTCCACCAAAGAAATAGAAGCACTTGCAGTGGGGCTCACTGAGTTCACCGATGAGACAGTGATATGTCAGATGCCGATGTTTATACAGTACGTCGTTTCGGCACTTGAAAAAAAACATATTCCTGTTGTTACGCCGGGTGGAGCGTTGGGGATTCATATCGATGCAAAAAAGTTTTTGCCTCGTATAGATCAACTGCAGTACCCAGCAGGGGCTCTTGTTGCCGCGCTATTCATTATTTCCGGCATTCGCGGCATGGAGCGGGGCACCATCTCGACCGATAGGAATATGGAAACAAAAAAGGAAATGCCGGCGGAACTTGAGCTTATCCGCCTCGCAGTACCACGGAGAGTGTTTAGTCTTTCTCATATGGAGTTCTTGATTGACCGCGTGACATGGCTTTTCAACAATCGTGACCTTGTGGGAGGATTGAAGTTTATAGAAGAGCCGGAAGTGTTACGGTTTTTTTTCGGGAGATTAAAACCGGTATCCAACTGGCCGGACAAGCTCATCAAGAAATTTAAAAAGGATTTTGGGACAGAGAGTTTGTAAACAATAGAGAGGGAGAGGCGAAGCTTATCCTTCGCCTCTCCAGTTAGTGGTACCAGTTGTAAATATATTTTGTATAATCAACATAATATGAATACACAAGACAAATTAAATCTTATTAATCAAGTTGGAGAAGAAATAATTGGGGGAGATGAATTAAAAATGCTTCTTGAGAGTGGAGA
>JBBQLR010000058.1:0-4410 GCA_038328135.1 Patescibacteria group bacterium
AGTAATACATACCTTCCTTTTTCCGCAGAAAATACACTTTCTTCCGAGGTAAAAAGACGTCAGACGCTTTTGATAGGTTGATTTGAGCATAGCCACAAGCTAAATATATAACTTAGTGGTTACGAAATCAACTAATTACCATATTTATTCTCCATCGAAGAATGAAATGCGACTGATTCCTTCTTTACCGGAAGAATGGAATTTCCCGAGCAAAATGCCGTTACATCAACCTGTTTGCGATACCTCTTTGCAAGATTATGGATGAGGATATAACTGAATATCTCTGTTCCTTTTTTTGTAAAGGGTCCGATTTTTACATAGTTGGAGTTAATGATGCCAAGGCGAATTTTCTTCATTAAGTTCGATTATACCATGTTATTAATCGCTCCAAGAACTTACGCTTTTTTTATTATTGAGTCGCTTAGTCTTTTAAATATACGCAGCATAGAATAGATAAGCTTGTTGTGATGGGTGCTACTCTTACGGGTTTCCCAGAGCAAAAATGTCCCAATATCGAATAGGTGATCTGAGGGAAGTTTTTTGAGGTCGTTCAGCAGCTGATACTTCACCATTGCCGGTAGAAAATCACTATGTTTTATCGCTTTGATGACCGCTAAATAGACCTCGCCCTCCATGTAATTCTCTGTATCAACGTTGTTTTCAAATACGCGTTCAGCATGTTCTATATCTTCCATGATAACCTGCAAAGAATGAGAAGACTGAGACCTAGGTTGTTCATCAAAGGAGACTTCTCCCTTAAGCCACTGATATACACGCTCAATCAATACCTCTTCCAGTTCAGCACGCTCTGTTTTTGAAAAGTCCGTATAATTACGTATGTAATTGGTAATAGGAGATACCAGGGCGATGCCTTGTTTTCCCATAGCCTTAAATCGTCCACAGGTAGTAATGATTGCTTGATTGTATTTTGACTGGATAGCCGAAGGAACGCGTGCAAGAATAGTGTATTCGTCATAAAAGAAGGGTAAACAAACGATATGCGCCCCAATCCATAACGCATTTTCCATTTTTTGAGTGTTATTTAGTTCTGCAGCTAAGATATCACGCTCAATTGCCAAGGCTGTTTGTGTCTGCGTTTCGGATATGATTAATTCTTTTCTTTTTTGTTCCACATCTAGTTCTTTTTCTCCATTTTCCTTCTGCTTAAGTTCCTGTTCGGATTGGGCTAACAAATCATCAAGAGAGGGTTGTTTGAGGGCTTCGATTGTGGTTGGCATGATTGTTAACTAACAAGCTCAAATGTATTCATGAGAAGTTTGGTTTGTTTCAGGATTTTCTCCTCGTTGTCCATCAGACAAACCTGCTCATACGAAAGAAGCTTTCCCACCGCATCGATTTGTTCAGAGCTGAGTGAATCAATCTGGTGGAGAATCTTCTTTTTCTCCCAATCCGTCACCATGAGGCTGGTTTGTAATAATAAAACTAAAGCTTCTTTTTTATTCATAGTATTTTTATGCAACACCAAACGCTGCCCGTGCCTGTATCATCTGTGGCTTTCCCATTGCATGGATGCGATCACCAACATTTTTTACAACATTCTCTGCAAACAGTTTTACCTGTGCTAATTCTGGGCTTTTCGTTATGATTGACGAAGCTTCTTTTGCTGCCCATGCCGCGTTTTTCATATCCTTGATATTGAGCATGGTTAGCTCTACAGCGGCGGGAACTGCTCCGACACCCGGAACGGCAATTCCTGCGATACCGAAAGCCATGACGATTCGGGGATCTACATCGGGATGGGGATCGAGTGCTTTGAGCACTTTATCCAATTTTTTTGCCCCTGTTTCTCCGATTAGGTGAGTCAAGGGATACACAACTTCGCCTTTTCCCACTACATTTGCTCCCATTGCGAGCGCTTTCGCTTGTGTGGCAGTTGCTCCTTCTAAAACTGCGGCATTGACTAAATCCGCAGACGCAGCACCAAGGACCGGGATTAGTTGGAGAGCACCAATCGCAATATTCTCTCCCTTCTTTAACGCGTTAAATGCAGCTTCTTTGCCATATTTCTTGATGACTTCCATTAGCTGTTGTTTGGTGGTGAGTTGTCCAACCGCATCAACCGCCTCATCAACGGGAGAATTGAGACGTGTTTCAATATTCTTAATTACTTCCTGAACGGGTTGTACGCCTAATTCAAGCATTTGATCAACAGCTGTCTCGACCGCCTTATTCTTCATTTCTTTTATCTTTTCAGGCTTCATTCGTATAGTATATAATTTCTCATGCAAACCATCAAGGACATCCTGAAGAATTTCAAGCCGACCACTGATAAATATATTTCCCGTGAATTTCAATCATTTGGTGTCCATTTGGCCGAAAAACTGCAAGATGAACGAAGAAAAAGCCTGTATATTAAGCTTGCCAAAACACTTCCCCGCCCTGTCCTTGAAGAAGCCCTTCGTTTTGTTGTGGATTCCAACGCCCGCAGTAAAGGAGCGCTTTTCATGTGGAAATTAAAAGAACTGGGCCTCATCGGCAAACCTAAAAGTAAGACTGAGCCCAAAAAGAAACCTTCCCGATCCCCTCTTCAAGCAAGTACTTTGTTTTAAGAACGGCCGATTCCTCGTCTTCATACCAAATGATATGCACTAGGCCATCAACATCGAGATATTTAATATATTTTTCTCTCGATTCGTTGCTTTGAACTTTCAATCCTTCACTTTTAACTTTTATATTGAGACTTTCGACTGAAAGTGCGATAGCACTTTTAAGGGGAGTTCCTTGTTTGTTAAGTGTCCAGTCATATCCATACATCCCAAACACAACTTCAATTTTTTGTTTAGGAACCAACGCGGTAGCATCTGAAATCATTTGTTTGAAGTCGTAGGTATAGACATCAGAACCTCCTTCGCCCTTTGGGCTACGGCGGTCGAAGGGAAAGTTCGGACCCGGCTCGCCGCTTGCTTTATGGAAGTCATATGCCATAAATAAAACGGTGTCCACCACTGCCCCCAGCGCTTTTAAGTCATAGGGGCGATTACGATACGCAAAGTCGCCATAAATGAGTATTCCACATGTCTTATAGTCTGATTTTATTTCTGTACATACTAGTTGAACGAACTCTGTTATTTGCCCTTTTTTATATGCCTGTAATGTAAATGGAACTTCAAGATCAATGAGTAACCCAGAGAATGAATTTTTTGTTAAAACTTGCTTTATGTTGGAAATAAGTATTTTTTGTGTACGTTTATCCCCCAAAAGTGACTCTGAGATGGTGGGATCCAACATTCTCAAGACGACCTTTTTTTGTTTTTTAGGAATTGAATCGACAATTGACATGTTCTGAAGCCCCACTTCGTTTTCCAGAGTGCCCTCTTTCGTAGGTTGTATTCCAAAGTAATAATATGAATCAAATGTCGGTCCATTGGTATTCATTTTCACAGGTTGCCCCCAATAGGGTATAAATACCCCGCGAGAGAGGGTGCTTTTAAGCATGTTGGGGTTGACAGGGCTTTTTGACGGGCTATTTTTTATTGATGTAAGAGGCGTATTTTTCAACTGAGGACCCGACGGAGCAACCTTGGCTATACCCACAATGAATAGTAGTATTGCACTGATTATTTTTTCGATCATTTTCTCATTCTATCAGACCGGACTGAACCCTCGATGTGGGGAAAGTATAGACTGCCTAACAATTGTCTTGCATCTTGAATAGTATTCGTCGTTAACCACAAATGTCTTCCGGATTCGGGTGACCGAACTTCTTTAGGGCTTGAATCAATATCTCTATATTTTCCCATTGATACTCGTACGGCCATGACGTGTTCAGAAAATACATCTTGAACCGCAACAAGCGGTCCAACCCTATCATCAATCTGAATAATTGAACTATATCCTGTACCTAATAATTCAGAAGCTCTTTGTATAAGATAGGGCCTTTTATCTTCTTCGATGACATATATATCATTTGGAGATAGGATGGAAGTGACGCCCGTCGCTTCAATTTTAGCTTTTTGGAACCTCTTATTGCCCTGGGTGATAATCTCTACATGCCCGCATTTCTTGAAAAATAATAATGCATCTCTTGCTTCTTGTGTAAAAAAAACAGTGTCCTTCATCATCTGGGAAAGTATGTTCCACAAATGCTCTTCCGGTATTTGAACTTCATGCGCTATTTTTCCCACGATTTGACCGTAATTTACATAATTCTCCCCTACTCTCGCCGCCTTATATTCAGCATCCCAAAATGTTTTTGAGATATTTAAAATCCGCATCAGCCTCGTTTGGATGAGGTCATTATTGAAAAACGGACCATCGAAATCAAGGAGGAATGCAGTGCTATTGTTCATTATGGAAGTTAAATTATATCAGAAGCATAAAAACGAGTTAGCATGCTCACATGATTCTCTACTTTAAACTATATTCCCATTGACATTCATTCCGTTTTCA
>JBBQLR010000059.1:0-4387 GCA_038328135.1 Patescibacteria group bacterium
ATATCGATATAATTCTGGTCTTTATCAAAGCTGATGATGTGAGTTATATCTCCTGAGATGCGTATGCCATAGAGTCCCTTGAATTCTTCTGGCATAAGATGAATCTCTTTCAGAAGTTTTACATCTGTTTTCATGATAGGATCAAAGGTATCCTGGCCTGCAAAATCGACGATTTGACGGATTGAAACACCAGCCGAAATGCGTCTTTTTGCAAACGCATTAACCCATTTTGTATGATCCTTGTCTTTAAAATAGGGAAACGAGAGGCGGTAAAATTCCTTAATCATTTTTGTGGAGCTTATCGCAGCATCCAAATTCTGGTCCATCCCATTTCGTATCGCCTCAATTCCTGTTTCTACTTTTATAAATGTACTTCTATGTAACTCATCTTGTTTGAGGAGTTGAGACACGAAATGATCTAACTCCGATTCTTGATGTTTGAAATCGGCCATTTTTTGACTGTAAAGCTCTTTTAGTATTTCTGGAGATACGGCCGTGTGTGTTGTTCCACGTTTTTTTGGAATGGTTATGAGAAGACCTTTAGATACAAGGGCCTCAACTGCGCGATAGCAAGAAGATTTATCCATTTGAATTATTCGTGCAATTTCAGCAGATGTCTTATCTTTATGTTTCAAAAAAGTGAGGTAGATGACTGACTCGTTTTGGGTAAGGCCAAGTTGGTTGAGAGCTGTATTCATAAATCACATTTTATAACTATTGTCATCTCGACTAAGCGCAAGCGCATGGAGAGATCTTATATATTGAGATTTCTCGACTTTGCTCGAAATGACCGTAAATAAATATATCTTTTATCTTAGTCTTTCTTATTGCAACTAGCTTAAGTATATCAAATAAAGCTAATAATTCAATAGTATTTACTATAAGTAGTAGTAATTACTACTACAGCCTTTGACAAACCTCCGAGGTTTGTCAAAGGGCCCGCTATTTCCCACGCGCAAGTTTCGATCTATGTCTATATGTTATATTTAATACATGCAGATGCAACTTCAGTCCTCCAATATCACGACCCGTGGAATGTTGTGGGAGTATCTTTCACAGACTCAGCGAGATCTTATCGATGAGGGTCAATATCTCATGAATGAAGTTATCCAAGATCATGCATATAGATTTAAAGATTATTCCTTTCTCATCTTTCCTTTCGCGAAATCATATGAGGGATTCTTAAAACAACTTTTCAAGGATGTGGGTTTCATTTCACACCTTGATTATATTTCCGATCACTTGCGACTTGGCAAACTATTGTCACCCTACCTTATCACTCGACTTGGGGACAAATCACTCTATGAAAAAATACGGATAAATGGTTCCCGTGAACTTGCGGAAACCATTTGGAAAACATGGAAATTGGGACGAAATGAGATCTTTCATTATTTCCCTCATAACGTTCGAGCTGTCACTTTTGATGAGGCAAACAGCACAGTTGGAAATCTTTTGGAAACAATGGAAATAGCATATGCAGCGCTTGGGAAAATGAAAGTGATGCATAAACTAAAAGCACTCAGTATTAATTAATATAAGTCATGCAAGGATTAACCACACAACAATCAACCCAACTTCTTACACAATATGGTGAAAATATATTATCAGAGCGTAAGAAAAAGTCTTTTCTTGAAAAATTTGTTGAACAATTCAACAATTTTCTTACTATCTTACTTTTGTGTGCTGCAGGTCTCTCATTTATTATAGGTGAGCCGATTGATGGCGGGTTAATCATTTCAATCGTTGTATTAAATGCATTATTTGGCATTTTTCAAGAAGCGAAAGCGGAGGAGTCAATAGCCGCTTTAAGGAAAATGTCCGTCGCAAAAGTGCGGGTTATGAGAGATGGAATCGAACAAGAAATTACCAGTAATAATATTGTTCCGGGGGACATCTGCATAGTGGAAGAAGGGGTGAAAATTGCAGCAGACGGGACACTTCTTGAAAGCAGAAATATAGAACTTAATGAATCAACTCTTACCGGGGAATCACTATCTGTACCAAAACAAAAAGGAGATGAGGTATTTTCTGGAACCATTGTTGCAAAGGGTAGAGGAGTGTTCCAAGTGGTTCATACTGGAATGAAGACAAAGTTTGGACAAATAGCACATCAATTAAGTACCATCCAAGACACAGAGACACCACTCCAAATAAAACTTAAAAAACTCACAAAAGTGATTGGCATCATGGGAATTATTTCTGCCGTTATCGTCTTTGTTATCTCTATCCTCCGAGGGGACGCTTATTTCCCCACGTTTCTCCTTGCGATTTCGCTTGCTGTCGCTGTAGTACCAGAAGGTCTTCCGGCTGTCATGACTATAACGCTGGCAATAGGAGTAAACGAAATGAGCAGAAAAAAGTCGATCGTGAGAAAACTGTCTGCAATTGAGGCGTTGGGAAGTATCACTCTCATTGCGACAGATAAAACGGGAACCTTAACCACAAACAAGATGAAGATAAAGGAAGTGTATGTTGACGATACAATAGTAAGTAGTACCTTTCATGTTGATCATAAGAAAAAAGAACTTGATGCGTTTAGTCATTTAGTTTTAAATGGATTGGTTTGTTCCACTGCTTCGCTTGTTTTCAAACATAATCATGGTTCATATGATGTTTTGGGCGATCCAACAGAGGGGGCTCTTTTATACTTGGCACGGGAACTTGACTTAAATATTGAAGAGGTACGAAAAGAACATCCAATTATTGAAGAATCTCCCTTTGATAGTGTGACAAAACGGATGACTGTGTTAGTCGAAGGTCGAGAGTCGAAGGTCGAAAGCCCAACGAAGACGTTATATACAAAAGGAGCGCCGGAATCAATTTTGGAACTGTGCTCTTCAATCCAAAAGGGAACACAAATTCACTCACTAACTGACGGGGAGAAAAATAAAATTGAGGCCCAAATGGATGCGTGGGCAAGAAAGGGTTTACGCATTCTTGCTTTTTCATACAAATCAAATCCAAAGGATATAAATGATATCTCTAATTCAATATTTCTTGGAATGGTCGCAATCCATGATGCGCCACGGCCCGAGGTGAAAGAGGCAGTATTGAAGGCTCAGATGGCTGGGATTCGGGTCGTAATGATTACAGGAGATAATGAGCGCACAGCTGAGGCCATAGGATTGGTGACAGGGATAATGAAGGAAGGAGACGACATCATTACTGGAAAACAGTTGGAAGAATATTCAGATGAAGAGCTTATGAAGCTCTTACCTCATACAGCTATATTTGCCCGCACTTCTCCATTCCACAAGCACAGAATTGTGTCACTCTATCAAAAAATGGGAGAAGTGGTGGCTGTTACGGGAGATGGAGTAAACGACGCAATAGCCTTAAAAAAGGCGGACGTAGGGATTGCAATGGGACTCGTTGGCACTGACGTTGCACGGGAAACTGCAGATATGGTAATAACAGATGACAATTTTGCCTCAATCGTTGTTTCAGTCGAAGAGGGGAGGAATATCATTAAAAATCTCAAGAATGCCATACAGTATCTTTTAGCATGTAATATTTCTGAGGCTATTACCCTCATAGGAGGGATGCTGTTGGGATTTAATCATATTTTATTTCCAATTCAGCTTCTGTACATCAATTTAGTTACTGATGGCATCCCGGCGCTTTCTCTCGCATTTTCACCAAGAGCTTCACATCTTATGAGTGAAAAACCCCAAAAAGAGCTTGAATTGCTTCAAAACAAGGAGAAACTCTATATTTTACTCGTCGGTATTTTTACAAGTATAATTACGCTCTTTTCCTATTGGATTTTCCTTGGGTTTTCAGTGGGGATTGCGCGTGCAGCTGTGTTTTCGGTCCTCACGCTCATTCAATCGTTTATTTATGTCGATCTATGGTTGAGCCATCAACCGCTTCATACACACCTTAAAACATTCCTATCTCCTGTATTTTTCGCTGCTTTTCTGTTTCCGTTTGTCACCCAACTTCTCATAGTCCGTGTGCCTATTATTGCGCAAGCATTTAGCATTTCGCCTTCCACTTATGTTCAGTTTGGGATATTTATCCTCCTGAGCGCTAGTGTGCTTCTAGGGATACGGGGAATAAAAAAATTGATTCATATATGAATACATATAGCGAATTAGTCGGTATACGTCGTCGATATTAGAGTTGTTGTTCGATACCGGTTCTTATTGCCTCTGCATCTATTTCCTCATACCTCAACAATTCTTCTGGAGTACCGGATTGAGGTTCTTTACGGACACAGAGGTGAATAAATGAGGGATTGGAGACTGGAGATTGGAGATTAGCTGAAAGAGCAGAAAATACAGCCTCTCCAATGCCACCCGCTTCATAATGATCTTCAACAACCAAAACACACTTCGTTTTTTGAGCTAGTTCTTTGAGTGTTTTTGCGTCAAGTGGTTTTACT
>JBBQLR010000060.1:0-4315 GCA_038328135.1 Patescibacteria group bacterium
CGATTATGCTGAAAAAAATAAACTTTCGCCCGAACAGGCTTTCAAAAAAAATACAGATGCAATTCTTTCTATCGTTAATACGTTATTCTCGCCCATAGTTGGTCCCACTGGTCCCGTTTCTTTTCCCACGATTACACCTACGGCTACGAAAAATCCAGGACTACAACCAACGAGTAATCCAAATGCCCGCGGCAATGGAAGCTATGTATATTACGCTCAATGCGGAGGAGCATATGATAACTATCTGCTTCCCATTCAAAATGGTGAAAATGGGAAAAAATGTACCGAGTGTTCCGCAGGATGCGGTCCAACCACAGCCTCTATGATTATTGCCTCCTACGTCGACTCTTCCCAAACACCTCCCTCAGTAATTGAGTCCATGAGTAAGGCAGGTGTTTCTATTAGCTGTGCGGGATCTGGAATGTATCAGCTATATGGCTATATGTCAAAAGTTCAGGGTTTACAAGTCTCTACTCTTCTCTCGTTGGGACACGTTGAAGCAAAAGTTGTTGTACCCAAATTCCGAAATTATATTGCCGATGGCTGGACACTGTTTGTGCTAGCAGATTGCACCTATGGCGGTCACTATTTTTGGGTAACAGATGTCACAGCAGAAGGGAATATACTCTCATACGACCCAGCCTACGGATCCGGTAGGCCAAGACCGTTTAACGAGAACCAATACGATCCCCATCCTTATTATATATATGCGTTTGCAGTTAAAAAAAGTAGCTTATGATAGATAAAGCGAGTTTTAAATTTTATATAGTCCCGGTTGTTGTCATTGTTGTAATTCTTGTCGTTGTTCTTGTTATTCCTCTCGGAAAGAAGAAAACCAACGATAACAGTATAGTTAGTCCAACACCAATAGCAATAAATGGAGCGCCAACGCACTATCTATTGCCCACACTTCTTCCAACACTTGTTCCAACTAACGGTCCTACGCCAACCCTTATCCCCTTCCGTTATACGGGAGCAGATCTCATTCAAGATATCCCTCCGGAAGTTGAACAACTGGGGAAGCAAAAATCAGAACTGCAAGACAAAACACCTCTCGAGTTGCCATTTGGCACACTGTCTTTCGACTATAAAAATGATATATTCAAGCTCAATCTCAAAGAGCCCAAAGATCAATCAAAAACTGCCTTTGAAGCGTGGAGATTACAAACCAGTCCAGCAATTCCCGTAGAACAGTTTGCAATTCAATAACGTATTTCAGTAGAATGAATATTATGGTCCTACATCTGTGGAAGTATTTGTGGAATAAGACGCAAGCTTCGCTTAAATATATAAAAATTGCGCTCTGTATATTTGTTACCTATCTTCTTATCTTAAGTATCTTTGCTAGTGTGTTTCACACTAATAAAAAAAACTTATATCCCCCTATCTCTTCAACTGTTCCTATAAGCAAAAACGATCAAATACGCGCTTTTATTACTGATAAACAAATAAATTCAACAAAAACCGGAAGACTCATTGTTAAAGTCTATAAAGGAACAGTCTGCTCTCTCATTGGAGAAGCTTGTTACGCGGATTTAGATAAAGTAAATCCCTCAAATGCTTCAACAGCACTTGCTTCGGTATTAATATATCCATTCCTTAATCCTCCTGCCTCAGGAGTAGGTGCCACTATGCAAACGCTTGCTCAAGCTGGTTTTATTCCAAAGTCCTATGCAGCAGAGGGGGTTGGATTTGCATCATTACGCCCGCTTATGGGAGTATGGAGAGCAATGAGAGATATCGCATATATGTTGCTAGTACTTGTCATTGTCACTATTGGATTTATGATTATGCTCCGTACAAAAATAAATCCCCAGACGATAGTAAATGTCGAGAATGCCCTTCCAAAAATTGTAATGTCACTTATTTACATTACTTTTTCATTCGCAATTGCAGGATTTCTTATTGATCTAATGTATGTGATAATAGCACTTATCATTGGCATCTTAGGTCCACAATATTCGGCAGTGGCCCCGAGCACCGGGTATATTTTGCTTGGTGGACCGAGAACAACTCAAGAATTGATGAAAACATTTTTAGTTGCTTCTCCTTGGGATATTATCGGATTAATGCTTAACTTTAATGTCTTGAATATTTTTTGGAATTTGCCAAATGCGTTATTAAATATAGTGGGTGGTGGCATAAGTGTTTTGATAAGAATTATAATTACCATTGCTTCGGCTATATTTCTTAGCCCATATATTAATACATTCGTGGCTAGTCATTTTAAAGATATTGACTTTCAGTTAAAGGCAGGCGTAGTTTTTGCAGAGCTTGGTGTAGTAGGTCTTGTTAGTGCCCTATTAAGAAGTACTTTGGCTCTTGGTACAATTGGAATTGCTATTGTTTTTGGGTCATTAGCCGTTCCTTTAATTTTGGGATTGGTAATTTTTTTAACAGTGCTCTTGCTTTTTTTCCGAATCTTCCTTCTTCTTTTTTCAAACTATATTAAGCTGTTGGTGCTTATAATTATTTCTCCTATTTTCCTCCTAATGGAGGCTGTGCCTGGACAATCTGCATTCACAACCTGGGTTAGAAGTATCATTGAACTTCTTGTTACTTTTCCAGTTATAATCGCAACTTTTCTTATTGGCGCCATAATTATGGGTACTTCTACGGGCGGAGTGCTATGGACCCCACCCTTTATGGTTGGATTAAATCCTGAAAGTTTATCCCCAATTATCGGTACTTGGATTCTTTTTATGATACCGGATTTTATCGGTATCGCTCAAAAAGCTATTAATCCTAAACCAATCCCACTTGATGCTGGTATTGGCACCTTCTTCGGCGGAGCTAAGACGGGAATAGAAACTGGCATGAGTGAACTCGGTAAAGTTGCATTAATCGCTCCAAGAATCAAACCACTTAACTCACTCCTCAATACGATTGGTATGGGTATTGGTATGGGTGGACCAGACGGCAAAAAGTAAGCTGAGTATATTGTGTCGATTGAGGTTGCTCTGAGATTTCTACGCTGAGAACTATTTAAATTGAGCAAGTACACAATACATGACTCATAACACTATGGAGATTGGAAATAATATATTTACTTTCTACTAGTTAAATCCGGGGATTCTGAGTATATCCACTCCGATTATCTTCAAGATAAGTACTGAGAAGATTATAACTATGAGCCCTGTAATACAGGCCGTCATATTCTCTTGAGCCTTCTTTATAGCTTCAGCGTTCCCCATAGAAGTTTGCATCCTAAATGCTGAGTAAATAATGCAAAGCAAAGCTATTCCTCCCGCAATCCCAATTCCAGTAGTAAGTACGTACGAGGTGATAAAAGTAGCTATGTTCAGTGGGACACATCCTAATGCTGTGTAAAATCCTTCAGAATTCATACAGCTAGCACATTTCTGAACTTCATTATTTTTGGCTGTAGCCGGAAAATATTTGTCACAAAAAGTGGTTAGCATTACGGTAGTACTTGATACACTTGCTTTTTGTATACAAATACACATTTTATTCTTAATATCATTTGGAGTGGAAGGTACAACCACGTTAGGATCCCCTATACATGGTGCTATGTTGTTCTGTAATCCACTTATTGAGTTTATTGTACCCACTATGCCTTTAATAATTCCACCTACCACAGGAAGTGGACTCACTACATCATATATTGTGGTCAATATTGAATTATCCTGTTTTTGTGGAACACAACATTTTATTTTTGCAGGATCAGAATCGCCTGCAACACCACAAGTTATTCCTGGCAAAGGTATTCCATCACCCGGTATAATTCCAGAAGGAATAACGGGAGGTGTTTGAGCATACAGTGGAGACAAGGAGGCAACAACAAAAAATAGGAGGAAAAAAATGAAAAAAACCCGTCTCATACTTTGAGTATATACTTTTCTTGGTAGATTATGCAACATTACCTATTTTTATTTCTTGCTGTTTTTTTTGTTTGCAAGATACGCCATGGCAAGAAGTACCAAGATAAGCGTTGCTCCAATGGTTGGAAGATATGTCTCTAACCATTTTGTTTTTTTTGTCAGACCTACTCCTTTGGCTAATACTTCCTCTGTCCATTTATTAAAATCTCCTTCTCTATGTACTTTTTTCTTGTATTTGATTAGCCCATGGAATTTGGATACTACCTTATATTCAGGGTTAATTTCATCTTTAAATATGGTTTTTGTCCCTATGGGTATTCCCCCTGGAGAAAATGTCGTTTCGACATGATCTGGTATTCTTTCACCGAAAGATATATCGAGTGCATCGCAGACAACGTGCACGAGAGCGTGTAGTTCATCACTATCTAGGGCATGAGTTGGCCTATCTACTGTGCCGATAAAAAAATCTGTAT
>JBBQLR010000061.1:0-4297 GCA_038328135.1 Patescibacteria group bacterium
ATAGTAATAAACAAAAAGCAATTGATGCCTGTTCGGGTGAGTGGATTTTGCAGCTTGATGCTGATGAACGGGTAACGCCGGAACTTGCTAGCGAAATAAGGAAAATACTACCAATGACAAATAAACAAATAGAAGAATATCAAGAGAATTTGAAGGAAAAGGAGTTGTTTGAGAGGCATCAATCGTTAGTTCAAGGTAATGTCATCCCCTCGGAGGAGGGGATCCAGCCTATATATCTCAATTTAAAAAAGGATAATTATATAGATCCCCGGGTCAAGCCCGAGGATGACGAACATTATAATGCCTTCTTTATTCCCCGCCTTAATTTCTTCCTTGGAGGATATCTTCGCTCCGGGGGGGTGTATACAGATGGCGTAATTCGGCTTATTCGTAAGGGAAAGGCTTATCTGCCGTGCAAGGATGTGCATGAGCTCATGACAGTTGAGGGAAAATCGGGGTGGCTAGCAAACCCACTCATCCATAAAGATTCCCCAACATTCAAAAGATATTTGGAGCGCAATAGTAGGTACATTGACCATCTTGTTAATGAGCTAAAAGCTCGCAACAAGAAATTTCAAATTTCAAATTTCAAATTTCAAATTGAAATGATAGATTGGATAATAATAAAACCAATCACAACTTTCTTTTCCCTCCTTGTTCTCCACAAGGGGATATTGGATGGGTGGAGGGGAGTGGTATTTGCATTTTTCTCTGCGATTCGCTTTGCAAGAGCATATGTTCGCTTTGTAAGAAGTTAAGCCCCAATTTTAAATTCTACAACGTCTCCATCTTTCATCATGTAGTCGCGGCCGGCGCTTACCACTTTGCCGATTTCCCGAGCGCCAACCCAACCGTTTGACTTTACAAAGTCTTCATAATTACAAATATCTGCCTTGATGAATTTTTTTGTGAAATCTGTATGGATTGTACCGGCGGCTTCGGGGGCTAGCTCTCCCTTTTTAATCGTCCAAGCGCGTGCTTCAAGAGTGCCCGCTGTGAGAAACGAAATAAGGCCCAATATTTCATAACATTTCTTAATCATACGGTTTAACCCGGTGTCTTCCAATTGGAATTGATCCAAATATTCTTTCTGTTCCTCAGGAGAAAAGGCGAGGACATCATTTTCCAGTTTTGCGTTGAAGAAAATCCAGTTTGTCTTGATACCAAGTTCAGCGATTTTCTTTTTTATTTCATCCTGTTGCATCAGCTGATCTTCTGAAACATTAAATGCATACATAATGGGTTTCATCGTAAGCAAATTGAGCTGTTGAGTAAGAGTCTTTTCTTCATCAGAAAGGGGAATATTGCGAGCAGAAATGCCTTTATTGAGCTCCACCTTCATGCGTTGGATGATTTCGTATGCAGCTCTTTCATCTTTACTCGCATTCATTTTTGGCTCCCGTTGCTTTCCCAGCGTCTCCATATCGGCAAGGATGAGCTCAGCATCAATTGTTTCAATATCGCTTTTTGGATCCACTTTATTTGCGACATGAATAACGTTTGCGTCTTCAAACAACCGAACAACATGAACAATTGCTGCTACCTCACGGATATGGGAAAGAAATTTATTTCCCAATCCTTCTCCTTCGGAGGCTCCCTTTACGATACCGGCAATATCATAAAATTCCACCACAGCAGGCACAAGTTTTTCTGTTTTTACAATTTTAGCAAGCACAGGAAGTCGTTCATCCGGCACTTCTACAATGCCCACATTGGGTTCTATGGTACAAAAAGGGTAGTTGGCCGCATCTGCAACCTGTTTCTTCAGCAAGGCGTTAAAAAGGGTCGATTTCCCCACGTTTGGTAAGCCGACAATACCGATACTTAATTTCATAAGCACCTATTATACCAAAAGCGCCCGCTACTTAATTACATTGACAATACACAAATATCGCCCTATGATTGAAGGCATATGGATATTCAAACTATTTTCTACACCTTAGCAAGTATATTTTTGTTGGGTGGCATTCTTTTAATCATTGGAGCATTTATATTCTTGTGGCGAGTGGAACGATCGATACGAAATTTTAAAACGCAGACAGCGGGGAAAGTGATGAGGTTAATTGAAGAAAAAAAATATCTCGGAATTATACCTATTCTTATCGCGGGATTTAAGTTGATTCGAAATAGAGCTCAAAAGAAAACTTCATAAATCTGTTTATTTTAGTCTTACTATAAGCTATAATACGCTTATGGCAGAAAGAGGAAGAGGAGCGACAGAAGGCAATAAAGGCGCGCCGAATAAGAAAATTAATCAACCTACAGGGCTAGAATTCCCTTTGACACGTCTATTATTGAATGAACCTTCTTCTTGTACTGAAAAAAAAGTTGGACAACTAATCAAGGCCAAAACGCAATCATACGATTTGTATAATCTCGCTGAACTTACTCAAGCTGGACTTTCTCTAGCTCAAGAAGAGGGGAAGCCCCATGCCATAGGGGAACAAATCTTAACCGGAATTGCGACATATATGAATTTTCCTGACGGGTTTGTTTTAAAAGAATCGGTACCTCATACAGCGTCTGATAGCCTGTACTTTGATAAACCACAAGCAGATATGTTACCAAAATTAAAACAACTATCGGCAAGCATTGTTCAGCAGTACTCAGAGTATTTAAAACATCTTAATACCCGTATAGCGGTAAAAAACAGGCGTAAATCAGACTCAGAACTTCCTAGTCTGAGAGTAAAGCTAAATGAGCTAGAATCCTTAAGTCCCCTTATATCTATTTTTGAAAAAATACATAGCGAGCCAGTACATATTAAAGCCTTAAATCTTATCGTAATACATTCTAAAGCAACGCAAATGATTCTCAATATAGCCCACCAGAGAAGGAAGGAGATTAGCGAAAAGGGGTCTGATTTTTCTGAACAAAGAAAACAAGCAGAAGATCTTGAAGCTGCCCGAGAAACACGCAGTAGTGTACTTGGCACTGAAATGCAGGCAATTATTGCCGATACAACTTTGTTTCTGCCAGATCAGATTATGGATATATTAAAGGAAAATGCAGATAAAAGTGGAGGCTATGATGCATTAAAAACGAAATTTGGGGGGTTCACTCTCTTAGAGGTATTGGACGAGAAGGATCAGACAGAAAGGATACAAAAAATTTGTTCGTTTGTTTCTCATATTCCCAAAGGAGATGTATTTTGGCTTTATATTGCACGAAGAATGTTTTTTAATCCCGTTTTGATTTCTCAAACAGACCGTCCTAATAATATAAACTATACTTTACAAGCGTATTTAGACCAAATACGGTTAGCTGACGAACTATTCTCTCCGTTTGTACAAGAAACTAAAATAAGGGAAAATGAAATAGTTCACCCACTCTTAAACAAACAATTATTTGAGCCCCTACTAGGAAGTTCAGATGATAAGCTACTTCGTTGGATTGCGGGAAGCTTGGTACAGGTTTTACAATATGGCCCATCAGCAATAGAAATGTTAGATGAGCACATTAAAGTTCAAGGTTTCGATAGACTGGGTTTATTGTTTTCTTTGACTAAAGACGCGCTTTTAAGCTCTGATACTGATGCTAGGTTTATGCTGATCGATAAAGTTATGTATGAAATGATGAAGCAAAATAAAGAGAGAATAAAAAAGGGTTTGCTAACTCACTTTTCTCAGTTCGGACGGCAGATACACTATTTTAATTCTGTTTTGGAGGGTCTACTTAGTAAAGACTATGCAAAAGAACATGCAGAGGAAATTGCGGCTGGTTTATCATCACGCATTCATGAATCTTTTTGGCACAAAATTGAGGAAATGGGCCCAGATAAAATTGATATAGTAAGCAACAAGGTAATAAAACTACTCACCTCCAAAGACCTCCAGCCCTATTGGCCGGATAATAAATCACTCCATCATATCTCATTTAGTCCTACGTCGATAAGTGGTGTTTTAGGTTTTCAATCAATCCAATTTGCAAATCCATACACTGAAGAAGCATCCCCTATGACTGCAAAGTCATCCATTCAGTTTTACCTCAAGCTTCTTGATAGCGAATATGGATTGACGGGGACTATTCCAGTAGACTTTGAATCTGATGAGATAATTCTTTCTGCAGATTTTTCACAGCAGCCTGAGTTAAAATCTCTCATTCGTTTAATTGCGACAACTTCATTTCATGATCTGATTTCCGCAAGGAAAATAGCACATGATCAATCACTCATACATGGAAAACCTAACCAATCAGAGGGAAATGAACCGGGCAATGCACTCGAAGCAAATAGTAAGAAAAAGAAACGACATGAACGTAGTTTGCCTCGTGGTAAGGCGAGCGTGCTTGATTCACT
>JBBQLR010000062.1:0-4237 GCA_038328135.1 Patescibacteria group bacterium
GATACAATGTAATCGGATGGAGGGCTGGAAAGGTTTGTACTGGAGCCCCAACTAGTAGCACTTCTAATGTCGGTGATTCTATCTTAAATATGCCCCTCTTTTTCACATACAACAATGTAAGTGGAGGATGGTTTAAGGTAAAAGATACATCTTATAATTCACGTCAATCAGGGAGACAGAATATTGTCCCATATAATGTAAATAGATACAATGTAAATGATGCAGATGACACAGACGTAAGCCACGATGTATTATCTGGGAATTCCGGTCTTCTTGTACAAGACGGAAGACTCGAGCCAGGTGCAAATGCCCATATTGGGGGGGAAGTCGTCTATTCTACTAATAACTGGCAAGCTAATGGTTATGCTCCCATCAATGACATCAGTTATTCAAAATATCTGGAATATATTAAAGCACGGAAAGATTTTAATAAAATTATTAAGATTCCTCTCATTCCATTGTCTGCCGCTTCATTCCCAAGTAATGGCATCTATAGTATCCAAACGACAGAAGATATAACCGTTGATCCGACATGGTTTGACAATAAGATTATAGTATTAGTAATCGATAGTGGGAAAATAGCATTATTTAATACAGATTTCATTCCGACAAATGGCTCAGTAGTTGTTTTGGCCACTAAAATTGATATAGCTCCTACAGTAAAAGAAATTGATGCTATTCTGATTGGGAAAACGGTGACAACGGGTAATTCCGATGTCGATGGGTTAAAAATAAAAGGAAACCTAATAGATGAAGATATTGCAGGAGTGACTATGGGCAGAAGCAGACCTGATGCTTCCCGGCCATCCCTGTTTGTAGTATTTGATCCAAAATTATATTTGAACGTATTGCCATATCTATCGACAAGTACCTATGATTGGAGGCAAATACAGTAATTAATGGTTAGCAAAAAAATATGAAAATGAAAAAAAGAAAAGGACAAGTGTTACTCATAGCGGTTATGTTACTCGCTACAGTAATTACTGTCGTTATGACAATTGCTTTTAATACGACAACAGAAACACAAGTTGCCCGGCTTGAAGCGGATTCACAAAAAGCGCTTGCTGCTGCGGAGGGTGGTGTTGAGGAAATGATAAAGCAAAATATTGCTGATAAAAATACAACAAATGTGCAGATAGAATCTCTCCGCCAGTTTAGCTCCCAGAACATTACAGGAGACGCTCAACTGCAAAGCGTTTCACAAGCATACTTCGTAACACCTCTTCTCCAAAAGGATGAGCAATATAGTTTATATCTCTCCGATTATCCAGGATATGCAAATCCGTGGAGCGGGACAATTGATCTTTATATGGTCTCTGAGTCGGGTTGCCCGGCTGTGGAGATTACCGTCGTAAAAAACACGTATGGAATTGATAGATATACATATAATGCTTGTTCTGCAAATCCGATTATTACAAACGCAACGGCAGCAGCACTTGCCCTCACTCCGCCCGCAGTTATTGACTCAATAAGTTTTAGCTATAAAACAAGTACAAAAATTACTATACCTCAAGCAGGGCCAGGGGGAGGACTTATGGCGTTTATAAAGGTTTTAGGGGGAAGAACGAAGATTGGAATTAAGAGTTTTGAGATGAATGGTTTTACCGCAAAAGCGCTTCCAGTTCAGGGAAAAACGATTGAATCTGAAGCACGTACGGCAAGCGGAGTAGTAAAGAGAGTGCAACTTTTCCAGTCATTTCCTCAGATTCCTTCTAACTTTTTTATGACAAGTTTCTGAATACTTATCATTTCTTCTGTAGATATTTTCTTTGGCGGTAGCAGATTAAAGTATGTGTCGCTTTCGCTATAACGGGGAATGATACGAATATGGGCGTGGGGAACTTCCTCACCAAACGTAAAGTACGAGATAGATGTCGCACCGAGACCCTTTTCTAGCGATTGTGCAATTTTTTTTGCAGCTACCCAATATTCTCCAAATTCAGGTACATCATTTACCCATCGATAATGCTTTTTTGGAATAAGAAGGGTATTTCCCTTACTGAGCGGGAATATATCCAAAAATCCGAAGAATAATACGTCTTCATACACCTTGTAACTTGGCAATTCTCCCTTTATAATTTTGCAGAAAATA
Source organism: Patescibacteria group bacterium (assembly GCA_038328135.1). Lineage (GTDB taxonomy): Bacteria > Patescibacteriota > Microgenomatia > UBA1406 > GWC2-37-13 > JAKBEU01. The sequence continues at coordinate 2,093 of JBBQLR010000062.1, forward strand.
CAATCCATATTATTAGTATACTATTTGTACTATGAACACCATTGATACACTCGTTTATACATCGGTATTTAGCCCATCTGATGAAGAAAAGCAAATCGCTCGGAAAGAAATTCGGACGCTTGCAAACCAACAGGGAATTTTTCTAGCCTCGATACACAACACATATATGAAATGTGGAATGGGAGAATTGAAAGGCTTTACTGTTCCAGCATTTAATGTCCGTAATCTTACCTACGATTTTGCCCGTTTACTGTTTCGGTTGATGAAAGAAAAAAAAGTCGGGTATGTTCTATTTGAAATAGCACGAGGAGAGGTTGGGTATACTGCCCAAACCCATGATGAATATGCTACTACAGTGCTTGCTGGCGCTATTGCTGAGGAATGGGAAGGACCTGTATATATCCAAGCCGATCACACTCAATTCTCCGCAGAAAAATATGCAACCGATCCAAAAGGCCAAGAGGAAGTGCTGAAAAAATTCATTAAATCCGCAATCAATGCAGGATTTTATAATATCGATATAGATGCATCAACGTTAGTCGATCTAACAAGAAATAGTTTAGATGAACAACAACGGGAAAACGCTCATATGACGGCAGTACTCACCGATTATATCCGTGAAATCGAACCAGAAGGGGTCACCGTTTCGGTGGGGGGAGAGATTGGACATATTGGAGGAAAAAATAGTACGGGGGCAGAATATGAAGCATTTATGAAGCTAGTACAAAAAGAATTAAAGTCGGAGATAGGCCTTTCTAAGGTAAGTGTTCAAACCGGTACAAGCCATGGGGGGATAGTGCTTCCGGATGGAACAATCAAACAAGCAATGGTTGATTTTTCAGTGATAGAAGCAATTGGGAAAATCGCGAAAGAAAAATATAGTATGGGAGGCGTTGTGCAGCATGGAGCATCCACCCTTCCCACAACCCTTTTCCATCGATTTCCGGAAGTTGCAACGCTTGAAATTCATCTTGCGACAGGGTTCCAGAACATCATATTTGATACGATGTCGGCAGAATTAAGGAAAGAAATATATGTATGGCTTGATACAAACTGCGCATCTGAAAAAAAAGATGGGCAAACAGCTGAACAGTTTTATTACACGACACGAAAAAAAGCTAATGGCCCCTTTAAGGAAAAGTTTTGGAAAATGGATGGAGCACAAAAGGCTCTTGTTATGGGGGCTTTGGAGAATGAAGTCCGTCTTATTCTTCACGAATTAAAGATGGAACAAACGGCATAAATTATTATTTATTATTTTTTTATGAAAAGAATAAAAGTAGGACTCAATGGGTTTGGAAGGATTGGACGAGCAGTTATGAGAATTGCATCGGAGCGGGATACATTTGAGATTGTTGCGATTAACACCAGAAAAACAACTCCAGATATGCTCGCATATCTCCTTCAATACGACTCCGTTTATCGAAGATTTGGAAAAAAAGTTGAAGCAGGTGCAGATTTTATCTCAATCGATGAAAAGAAAATTCCTGCAATGATGATTGCGGATGTTGCAGCCATTCCGTGGAGCGATTATGGAGTTGATGTTGTTATCGATGCAACAGGCGCTTTCACAAAAAAAGAAGATTTGATGAAGCATATAAAAGGATCCGTAAAAAAAGTGCTTCTTACTGCTCCTGCAAAAGATGCCACAACGCATGTTGTTCTAGGGGTAAACGATGAAACGATTGATTGGAAAAATGAGCAGGTAATTTCAAATGCTTCATGTACAACAAATTGCGCAGCCCCCATGTTTAAAGTACTTGAAAATGAATTTGGAGTAGAAATGGGATACCTCACCACAGTCCATGCTTACACCGCCACGCAAAGCTTAGTCGATGAGTCAAATAAAAAACCAGATAGATCAAGAGCGGCAGCGCTTAATATAGAACCTTCAACAACGGGTGCTGCAAAAGCTGTCGGGAAAGTAATTCCTGCATTGCAGGGAAAATTGGATGGCATGGCTGTACGCGTTCCAGTTCCAACAGTTTCTTTTATTGATATTTCTGCCGTAATGAAAAAAACAGTTACCGCTGAGGAGATAAATGCGGCGTTTAAGAAGTATGCAGAGGGAGATATGAAAGGCATTTTGGATTATATTACGGCGCCACTCGTATCATCTGATTTTATTGGGGACAAACACTCAAG
>JBBQLR010000063.1:0-3824 GCA_038328135.1 Patescibacteria group bacterium
ATTGCGTAATTAAGATATGCCCGTTTCATTACAGAAACGATTTCTTCATTCACTTCACCAGATTTTGGTAAAGTTGGTTTTGGTGTTAGTTCGACTGACTTATTTTCATCCATAGATTTTGGTACTCAAATTACTTCATTCCTGCTTTAATCGATTCATATGCTTTTTCTTTCCCCAAAAAGTTTCCAGTTTTTACCCATTTTCCCTTTTCAAGTTCTTTATAGTGGTTGAAAAAGTGTTTAATTTTCTTTTTTTCCGTTTCATTCAAATCGGTAATATCTTGTATGTCTGCAAAGAATGGGTCTACCTTTTCAACTGGAACTGCAAGTATTTTTGTATCTATCCCCGCTTCGTCTTCCATTTCAAGCATACCAATTGGTCGGACTGAAATATAAGCTCCTGGCATCACTGCATAGGTTGATATGACAAGCACGTCCACTGGATCTCCATCTTCTGCATGGGTATTGGGAATAAATCCGTAATTAAATGGGTATACCATTGTGGTGAATGCAAATCGGTCCACTTTCATGAAGCCCGATTGCTTATCCATTTCATATTTGATGGGCGATCCTTGAGGAATCTCGATGATAACATTTACTTCTTCGGGTGGGTTTTTTCCAACGGAAAGTTTTGATTGGTCCATAATTTATTTTAATTTGAGATCCCTCGACTTCGCTCGGGATGACAAAAACTAATAATTAAACATCCAAATTTGCCATTTTGGCATGGGTAACGATAAATTTCTTTCTTGGTGGTACTTCGTCTCCCATAAGCATCGTGAAAATATGGTCGGCTTCGGCCGCATCTGCGATGGCGATTTGTTTTAATATTCTGTTTTCAGGATTCATGGTTGTTTCCCACAATTGCTCAGGATTCATTTCTCCCAGCCCTTTGTATCGCTGAACATTGATGTTTATGCCGTTTACTCCAATTCGCTTTACTGCTTTTTCTTTTTGTTCTTCGGAATATGCATATTCTATCTTTTTTCCTTGTTGGATTTTATACAAAGGTGGTTGAGCGACATATAAATGCCCATGTTCCACGATTGACGGCATATGGCGGAAGAAGAACGTAAGAAGAAGAGTCATGATATGCTCTCCATCCACATCAGCGTCCGTCATGATAACCACTTTATGATAACGCAACTTTTTATAGTCTACAGTCTCTCCAATTCCCATACCAAGCGCAATTACGAGATCTTTGATCTCTCGGAATGCGAGGACTTTATCCAAATAGGCACGTTCTGTATTGAGAATTTTACCTCGAAGGGGGAGAATTGCCTGGAATTTGCGGTCTCTTCCCTGTTTTGCTGTGCCACCTGCGCTATTTCCTTCTACCATAAATAATTCAGATTTTGCAGGATCTTTTTCCTGGCAGTCAGCGAGCTTTCCCGGAAGCGCAGAACCTTCAAGAGCACCTTTTCGCATGACAGCTTCTTTGGCTGCCTTTGCGGCAAGCCGTGCTTTTTGTGCGAGAAGGATTTTACCTAAAATTTCTTTTCCTGTTTTTGGATTTTCTTCAAAATAGACATCAAGATATTCCGAAACGGCCGTTTGGACCACCGATTGCACTTCAGAATTACCAAGTTTTGTTTTTGTCTGGCCTTCAAATTGGAGATTGGTGGAAGGCATCTTTACATACACAATTGCTGTAAGCCCTTCTTTCACATCGTCTCCGGTGAGCGCGTCTTCTGTGTCCTTTTGTGCGAGTTCTTTGCGTGCATAGTTGTTGATACACTTGGTAAGTGCAATTCGGAACCCGGTGAGATGGGTACCACCCTCGTGTGTGTTTATCACGTTTACAAATGAGTACACGTTTTCTGCCATGGAGTCGTTATATTGGATTGCTACTTCTACTTCCTTGTCGTCAATCGCTTTGTTGATGAAAATGGCTTCATGAAGCACTTTTTTACCTCTATTCAAGTCGTTTATGAGGGATATTATTCCTCCGTCGAAATAGAAGGCTGTACGATCATGCAGTTTTTTATTGTCAATGTGGAACATAACTCGTTTGATGAGGTATGCACGTTCTTTTAGTTGTTTTTTGAGGGTTGGATAATGGATTTCTATGGTTTCTGTGAAGATGGTTTTATCTGGAATGAAGGATACACCCGTTCCTTGTTCAAAAGGAAAATTCATCATTGATTCCTTTACTTTTTCCACTTTTCCCTGGGGAATCCCTCGCTTATATTCTTGTCTATAAAGCTTTCCTTCTCGTTTTACTTCAACAATGATATGATCTGAAAGAGCATTTACTACTGATGCCCCAACTCCGTGGAGTCCACCGGATACTTTATATGCGCTAGAGTTGAACTTTCCTCCCGCATGGAGCTTTGTCATGACGATTTCAAGTGCTGATACCTTATATTTTGGAATGATTTCAACCGGAATACCTCGACCATCATCCATAACTGTCATGTAGCCATTTTCTTCGATTGAAATATGTACGTTTTTCGCAAAGCCAGCAAGGGCTTCGTCGATGGAGTTATCAATGATTTCGTTGATACAATGATTTACGCCAAGCTGTGAGGTTGTACCGATGTACATCCCTGGCCTTTTTCGTACTGGTTCGAGTCCCTCGAGAACCACAATTGAGTCTGCACCATAATCGGATGAAGTAGTCATAAGAATAGGATTATAGAAGGTTTTCTACAAAATTGCAAGCTATATAAACGTAATCTATACATATTTTGGTACATTCCCGAAAAAAAATCCCCCTGATTTCTCAGAGGGACTTTTTTGATGTGTCAAGATAGAAATTATTTCATCTCTACTTTTGCACCGGCAGCTTCTACTTTCTTTTTAGCTTCTTCTGCGACATCTTTCTTCGCATCTTTAACTAATTCGTAAGGTAGTGTTTCTACTGCTTTTTTTGCGTCCATTAATCCAAGTGTTGGATTAATTTCTCGAACTGCTTTAATAACAGCTAGTTTGTTGCTTCCGGCTTCGGTAAGCACAACGGTGAATGAAGTTTTCTCTTCAACTGGTCCCGCTGCTGCTCCTGCTGCTGGTGCTGCTGCAGACATTGCTGTTACACCGAATTTTTCTTCGAGGTATTTTGCAAGTTCAGCCATTTCAAGCACTGTTAATGTTTCAAGTTCTGTTGCAATCTTTTGTATTTTTTCATTGAGTTCAGCCATTGTGTATCACCTCCTTTAGGTATGGTAAAAATAATAACAATTTACAGCTTATCCTTTCTTAACCTTAGCATTCAAAACCATAACAAATTTTTGTGTTGGGAATTTGATGTTATTGACAAAATGTGAAATTGGGCTCTTCATACTTCCGATGATCTTTGCCATGAGTTCTCCCTTGCTTGGAAGTTTTGAAAGTTTGTCCATCGCGGCTGCATCATAAGGAGTTTTATCAAGGAATCCCATCTTGAACGAAATAGATTTATCTGTTTTAGCTACTTTTGCAAAAGCATTCATCCCCAATGACCAATCTTTTCCCAAACTCACGACTGCTGTGTTTTCTTTTATATCTTTAGCCATTTTCTGGAATGGACGAAGATCTCCATGTTCTTTTTCTGCTGCAAGTTTGTTGATTGATTTTGTGAAGATGGTATTTTTGACCATTTTAACTGTTGCTCCCCCTTTTCGAAGTTCCCGTCGTAAGCCTTCAAGAGCGACGTGTTTTGACTTGTCAAATTTGAAGAGAGCAAAATTATCTGACTTTTTAAGGAAGTCGGTAACAACGGACAGTTGAGAAAGCTTTTTTTGGTTTTTCATGGGTTATCACTTTCCCGCCCGTGGGCGAGGTATTCTAGGAATTAATAATTAAATTTAATGACAAATCGTCCTCCTAGAGTCGTAATGATTTCTC
>JBBQLR010000064.1:0-3787 GCA_038328135.1 Patescibacteria group bacterium
TATCGGCCCGATTCCTTTCATTCGCAAAATTCTATCTTTCCCTATCATATTCGAGACAAACATCGCTAGGGAGATACAAAACTCATCGGCTTGAGCTTTATCCATCATTGAGATTGCAGTATGAATTTCCTTAAACTTTGGGACTAATTTTTCTTTAAGTACTTTTTCAAATTCATGAACATCTTTATAATTTCCCTTCACTATCCCAGGGAGTATGTCATTAATAATTGCCCCAATAGCAGGATTCATCTTTGAAGTAATATTAAACGTTTCTCCCATCATACGAGTACTACCATATCCGCCCGATGCATTGAAGAAAAAATGCTCCATATCAAAATCGTCACCAGCAATTAAGTTTTCTATATTTCCTTTTGAACTTCCATTTTTAGTAGATAACATGTTGGCAAATCGTTGTTGCAATGTTTCCCTCTCTCCCGTGTTATTTATATTATGATGTCTTTCTAGAGCTATAGAATCCGCAAGTTTTTTTCTAAACCCTTTTAATACTGTAATAAATTCAGTTCCGTTATCATCCTCAAGAATTTTAACTTTTGTCCCGTATGCTACGTGTTCTCCCAATTCCGCTTTATACTGTTTGAAATAATCAATAAGCTCATCTTTATGTGCATCAATATCCGCATCTGAAAATTCATAGCTTTGATCGGTAGCTCTTCTTCTCATCCACGTGCTTTTTTCAGCTAACGTAAGAGCTCCTAAATACATGTCATACACATGGAATCCAAGTACTCCTGGTTCATATTTTTTTCCAAAGTGTTCTGATAAATACTCGGTCAAATGAGACTGAAGCATTTTTTCCCCTGCCGGAGTCCACCGTCTTTCCTGCAGCTGTAAAAATTTAGTGGCGGCAATATTGCTCATTTGTGTGAAAAGAATAGATGCATATAACGCTTCTGGCAAAAGTTTTTTTCTCTCATTATCATTAAGTTGACTGCCTGTTTTATTTACCCCAATGAGAGCGATAATATCTTCTCTAGTCATATTATCAATCTGGGCTGGCTTTATATCATCAATAAACTGTTTCGTAATATAAGAACCCATCTGCTTTACTTTTCCCAGTGTCTTAACATAATTTATCTGAGTTGTTCCTGCCTGATATTCAATACTCGCCTCCCAATTATTAAATCGCCACCCTCCACGGGCAAAAAGCCCCACGCATTTGGTACGCATGTAATCCATAAAATACACATATGTGTTGTCCAATTCGATGAGCCTGTCGGATCGCCCATTAACCATGGCATCCTCTATCTCAGTACGAGCCTCAGACGCGAGACCATGCTGAAAATATCCCTCTTTTGAATAAGGGTCTGGCGGTTTTTCCATATTGCTATAGCGAGGACAATATCGAAGAGAATTATTTAGTTTTGGAAGAGCAAATCGCTGCAAAACCATATCTAAATCGAGTTCTCCTATCATTTTTTCATATCCTCGATGATCGGTACCTACATATGTAGGTTTCACTTTATCTATTGTTTCACCTACTGCGTTTACTGTCTTTTCTGTACTCATGGGCATATGAGCTGTAAGCATAATATTCCAAAACTCTCCAGTGAGACCGTAGGATATAGCTGCAGCCATGCGAATTTTTTGCATCGCTTGTTGATTGAGGGCGGCTTCATTCAATTCGGAATGTTTTTTTCTTAGGTGTGATTTCATCATTAAAAATGCTTTTTTCTCAGCGCTATTGAGTTGCCACACCTCATCTTTCAATCCAAATTGAGTCATGACCACTTTCCCATTTTTTTGTATTTCTTGTTGCAAAGCGGCAGAATAGTAATTAGCCGCGAGGCTCAAATCTTCTTCCTGTCTAACAAGTCTATCTAGTTTGTCTAAGCCAAGTCTCTCGGAATATTGCTTCAACTGTTCCCAACCAAGCCCTTGAGTACATATCGCATTTATATTATGTAAATGCTCTCGTACATGTTTATAATCACTCATATTATTTGCTAAATATTGCCCTATCGCATTTTCAATTGAAAGCTCTTGTGTGCCGTCGCGAACGATGAGTTTATATGGAGGTTTTTCTGTTGTCGGACTTGGATCTGCTATTTGTGTTTTAATAGTGATTTTTCTCTTATCGTCTTTAAACCAGTCTCCATCTTCACCATCCGATGCGCTTATTTGTGCGCCGAGATGTTTTATTCGTTGAAGAAGAATTTGATACAAATGACCTTCATACATAGGATTGAAGGCTTGATCAAAAAATTGATCAGGATTTCTATCCGCAATGCTAAGCAATTCTCCAAAAATACCTTTAACATCTCCCATGAATGCTTCCCAATTTATAGTGCCATTGGTACCTCCTATCATATAACGTGACACCGCTTGTCCATTTGGCCCTTGCGATACTTCGGTCTGCAAAAACTCTCGCAAAGAAGATGCACTTGATATGCCTCGGATTAGTCTAATTTGTTGCTCTGTAGGAACAATGACATCCATTACTCTTCGCACCAAATCAGACCCTTCCTCTCTTTTACTAATTTTTTCAAAATATCCGGAAATTTCCCTGTTTTCAGGTAATGCAAAAAGGAGCTCAAAATCTGTAGCTGAAATCATCCCTTTAGATTTTAAAGTAGATAAAACGCCATTATATTTTCCAAGAGCCTTCATTTTTTCACTAGGATTACTGAAAGAAGCTACAACATCATTGAGTGTACCTGAAATTTCTCCTCTCATCTTGCCCGTTTCACTTTCTATTTTATCTTGGACATATTTTTCAAAATCTTCGCTACTCAATTTCCCACTGTCTCGAGCTTCTCTCATGAGTATTGTTTGTTCGAGACGAATTCGCTCCTGGGCTCTTTCCCCCAATGCCACCCCCTGTATAGGTATGGCAACATTATCATATAGATTTTTCCATTCTGCTTGTTGCTTTAGGATGTCTTCCTTTGATTGTATATAACTCATCGGATGAACGAGCCTATCAGCTGCTAAAAACTTCTCTTTTGTGCACCCTTTAGCTGTTGCATCGGCTAAAAGAGGTTCTAATATCTTTTTAGCCGCTGACATTTCAAAAGAGGAGACGCTCATTATTGTGGTAATAGCCTTGAGGACTCCTTCTGCTGTATTGAAATTGTAATCCGGGCTCCCTGAAATGCGAAGAAGCTCATAAATGATGGGAGCGTTTGAACTATTAACATTTTTAATTATATCTTCATTAGTAATGATACTATGAACAATGGGGGGCAATGTTATCTTATTTGGGGAAGTTGGCTTTTTTATTTCGTTAACAATTTTGCTCAACTCAGTTTTTATTTCGTTGACCTTTTCACGTTCTTCTTTAAATTCAATATAGTCTTCTCTTTTTGCTTTCAATGAATCTAGTTCTCCAAATTTTCTTATTAACGCATCTAATCTCCCTTGTGGGTTGTCAGAAGAAGAGGTGGAAGGATTCTCCGCTGGGCGCTGTTCCGGTTGTGGAACTGGTTGTCGTTCTTGTTCTGCCATACACTCATTGTAATCTATTTTTTTTTCCTCGGAGGCTCATTTTCTTACATCATATTGACAAATGAAGTTTTTATGTCTTAGGCTTAAAAAAAGGAAATGTCTGGGACAAAATATGGAATGAAAGAGATGAGTTCTGGATGAATTCGTTAACGCCAAAACAGTTCCAGCAGGTTGATCTGGTCATAAAATATACAATCACATCCAGTACAACAAGCAGTGGAAGAAGCAAAAGCATTATAGGACTCGCTCTTTTCTTATTATTCAGTTGTGGTGGTGGCTTGGGGAGCATTCTCTTTCAAGTCTACCACAAGCTGACGGTCGC
>JBBQLR010000065.1:0-3604 GCA_038328135.1 Patescibacteria group bacterium
TATCACAAAGAGAGATATAGTGAATCAGATAGGGGGAAGGTATTGTGGTTTGCTGGAGGAAAAATCGATTGGGCAAACGCGCTTACGACTCATAGAGGCGTGGATGAGGTAGATAAGGGACAGTATGACAGACAAGAAAAAACAACATTCATTACGGGTTGCTTAATGGCTTATGACAAATCGGTGGTTAAGAAAATAGGATATTGGGATGAAAGTTATTTCCTTTTTTATGAGGATGGAGATTATTGTGCTCGTGCCATAAAAGCAGAGATTTCACTTATTTATGAACCATCCATTGTTATTTGGCACAAAAGTGGGCAATCAACCAGTGGAGCGGCCTCAGTCTTTCAACAGAAATACTTAGAAAAAAATAGATTAAAGTTTGGCCTTCGCTTTGCCCCATGGAGAACAAAAATTCATTTAATAAAGAACTTTCTGTTGCGCAGATAAGAAATTACAAAATAACAGACCTGGATAATAACAGCAACATATACTATTTCGTGTTTTATTCCAACCTTTTGTGCTGTCCAGTCGCCAAAACGGATGAAGGGATAGTATGAAAGAAGGAGGCCGAGGAAAAGAATTGATAACTTTTCCAGAAGTTGAGGGAAAAAGGGAACAAAAACAAAGAGAGACAGAAAATACCACGGCTGAATCTCCATTTTTAGACAGAGATACAAAATAAGAGCGATTTGAAAAATAAAGGCTAATTTAATTACTTTGCCATCCCTGTGAAGACGGAAATCCCGTCTATAATTTTCAATAGTTTGATGTTTGTCTGGATTCCCGCCTCCGCGGGAATGACCTATATTGATTATTAGGAGTAATAACGGTGCCGTAATATATTTAATTCCTGCTGAAAATAACAAGAGAACCCGGGACCAAACATTATATTTATTTTCAAGTAGATATATGCCGATAAGACCAAGAGATACGGCAATCATGTCGTTGTGTCCATTTATTATTCCTTCGATAATTATTAATGGATGAGTCGCAAAGAAAAGAGCTTCTTTTTTGTGTTTTTTATTGAGAAGATATACCGCAAAAAAATAGAACACGCCATTCATGAGCTTATAAAGAAAAAAAGTAAGGGAGAACTTTCCCCACCCAAGAAATGAGGGAATAAGGGTAAGTGGAAGAAATGTGGGACCATATGGGTATGAGCGATGTGTCCAATGCATAAACCGCGTCCACAGATCCTTTTGAAAATCTAATGCGGTATGCGTGTATGGATTGAGACCATAATGAGTGAGAATACGTGCATCAAAAAGATAATTAAAGAGATCATGAGAAACAAATGGATAAGAAATACAACTAATAACAGTGATAATAAAGGCAATTCGAATTGCCGAATTACTTTTATATTTTTTGACTAATAAAAAATGAAATACAAATAGTAGAATCAATAGTATTAAATATACTATCCAAGAAATATCTCGCCTATAATATCCCAAATATACTGCCCAATCGCGAAACTGCACCCAATAATTGTTTTGAAAAAAAGTAATATTGGGGTCGATGAGCCAATACGAATACACCCCAAGAAGAGAAAGGAGTATTCCGTATAAAAGAACTATCATGCGATTAATTGTACCTCATGACTCCTTTATGTGTCTTAACATTGTTTTGCTATAATAACAAAAGATTTAATGAAAACACTGCCAGCGCGAAAAAAAATAGAGTATTTTATCGCATTTTGTACTCTTATTGGCCTATTCATCTTTTGGTCATGGAAAGGGCTGGCTGAAACTGGGGTAAGTGCCGATGTTGCAAGAGACTTAACTCAAATTTCAAATCTTTGGATCCATAGAGTTGTTTGGCTTGGACCCAATTTAGGTATAGGTTTTCCCATTAGCCCTCTCTATTTTTATCTTCTGTTTCCCGGACTTATCTTGAGTGGTGGTAACGGGTACTCAATAGTGATAACTGAGTCTTTTTTTGCATTAATTGCATTAGGACTTTTTGCATGGTTTCAAATAAAAAAATCATTTTCTTCCACCCTCCTCGGTATATTGGTAATCGGCCTATCCCCCTGGTGGGTATCTGCCTCTTCCTCCCCATGGAATGGAAATATGTATGCTTCGTGGATATTAATGGCAATTGTAAGTATGTGGTTTAAGATGCCTTTCTTTCTCTCCGCCCTTTTGCTCGGAATTGCAACATCGATTCATCCCATGGCAATTCTTGTTCTGCCTTTATTGATCTATGAATGGATAGTAAAAGATAAGAAACTGATTAATCTATTTTTTGCAATTTTGGGATTTATTATTCCTTGGTCTCCCATCATTATTTTTGAAATTATCACAAAGGGCTATCTTACTCGTCAATGGCTTGCTCATCCCTCTACAACAGGGGTTCATCTCATGTTGAACTTAAGTAACGTATCTCAGATAGCACAGCAATTTGGCTTTGGGCTTATTGTGGGAATTATTCTTTGGATTGCAACTTTTTGGGTTGCATCAAAGAGACAAAAGTGGTGGATTATTTCTTTAACCATCTCACTTTTCATCGTCATGTTGTTGTCAAATTTACTTCATTATTATTTATATGGATTGGTATGTGCAGTTCTTTTCATTATCATCAATGTTTTTTCAACAAAACGCATTGGCCAAATAAGCTTGGCACTATTTATTATTTTATCGTTGTTGTCGATAAGAATTCCTTTTGCTACCCCTGACCGAACTATTAGTAAATTAAATACTGTAGTAAAAAAAACCATTAAGGACTTTCCTCTAGATAAAAATAAAAAATATGCAGTCCTCTCAATCAGTGATAACGGAAGTACTTTACCTCAGGCAGATGATTATCGCTTTTTTTTACGCGTTCAAGGATACAAAGTGCTCGGGAGCGAAGAATATACAAATGCCGAACTATTACTCCTTTTTATAGAAACCCCAAAGATGAAATGGGAAACATGGCAAGATTGGAATATGGAACAATTCGGAGCAAAAAAACGTGTCTCTGCACGTAATATCAATGGAACAACTGTTGTTCTCTATGAAAAAAAGTAGGTATGCTACAATTTAGCTATATCTATGAAGAAAAAGGTTGTATTTATGTTTGGATTAGTGTGTACTTCATTTTTATTTTTTGTATATCGAACCCCATCTCTGATGGCCCACTATGTGGCATATACATATGACCAAGGTCGGGACTTTATTGCAGCAGCCAATATAATACTCATTCATAAGATTCCCTTTATTGGCCCGACAACAGGAGTAAATGGCCTTTTTCATGGCTCCTGGTGGTATTATATCCTTGCAATCCCTTACGTACTATTCCATGGTGCGCCAATTGGATATTACTGGTTTAATTTTGCGATTCAGTTTGTACTTCTTATTACTTTGATGCTTTTTTTAAAGAAGGAATATGGCCTACTAGTTTCGATTCTATTCGGGTTGTTTATCACTATTGCGCCCTACTTTAACTTTATGTCCATCTTTGTTGGAAATAATAGCATGGTACTTCCCTCTCTTCTCATTTTTTTGATTTGCAATCATTATCTTTTTAGAAATAAAAAGACTTCACTCTTCCTTCTTTTTGCAACCGGATTATCACTTTCTCTTGTCGGAGAATTTGAGCTTTCATTTGGTATCTTTCTTAT
>JBBQLR010000066.1:0-3585 GCA_038328135.1 Patescibacteria group bacterium
ACTCGGAAACAAACTTTCCTTTTTATTCACTGCGATTTTAACTGCGAAGTAAAAACTTATCCAACAAAACAAATTGAGAAATGTATCTACGGTAAAGAAATGGGATAGTTGAATGGGGAGGACTGCTATTGCATACAATAAGGCAGCAAAATATTTAACCAATGGTGAAAGCTTACGTTTTTTTTCAACCAAAATAAGAAGTCTATAAATGATGAGTATTACGAATGAATCCGCAATTCCAGACAACATCCTTCCTTGGAGATTAAACAGGTCATACGTATCGTTATATAAATATTGAGCAAGTACTTTATTGATAAGGAGTGGAAATGTTCCGTAGACAAAGAACCCGTGCCCTTTGTTAACTGGGTTAAACGAAGATTTATATTGATCAAGATACGTCGATAAATTGACTGGTATTTTTACATCTATGCCGACCATGGTTAAAAACCGTTCATCCGGATGGAGATGCCACCCCTGGTCCCAGTTATTACCAAAAAGACGTAAAAAAATCCCAAGCAGAATAATCCCAAACAAAAATACTTTGCTTTTATTGACCACGGTAGAATGTGAAAAGGTGTTTTATAACCGGTTACACTTTTGTTTCGTCTTCCCGAATTGACGCGCGATTTCTATTTGCTTCTTCCACTTTTTCTTCTACCTTTTGTTGGTCTGTCTTTACTTTCTTTAGGACACCCTCCAAACTTCTTCCCTCCTCAACCACCACTTTCGGTTCGCCTCTTTTGGGAAAAAGTGAAAGCACTACTTTGAAAAGACTTCCCTGTTTTTCCTCCTTTACAAATAATTTTGCTTTAGAAATATCCTTCTTTCTGGTAAGCCGTTCTCTCAATCTATCAAAGAATCCTTGTGTTATCATCGAACTTTTTAATGACAGATTTTGAGTGGACATTTCCATTTTCGCAACTGATGGTTCATATATGAGAAGACCCAATAAATCTCGAGTAGTCAGAATGTCGATAGGTTTGCCGATTGAATCAACAATGACAATGCTTCCTATTTTTTTCTCCAAAATCAGATGAAGTGCATCTCGCGCAAAATCATTTGGACTTAACGTAAGAACATATGATTTGAGAAAATGTTTTACTCGTTTCGTCTGCAATGAAGATTTGTCTGCGTTGAGTGCTCCTCTTTCTTTTTTTTTCGGTGCAATGAGGAATGAAATAAGATCATAATAACTCAAGACTCCTCTCAAGCGCCCCTCTTTATTCACTACAACTAATTTTGAAAGTTTTGTTTCCTTGAAAAGATGGAGTGCTTGACCAATAGTTTCCTCTTCCTGGACAACGATAAGTGGACGCTTCTTTTTCTGGACCATCTCGCTTATTTTCGTCGTGAAGATATTGTGTGATTCATATGTTCGAAGCATATTTCGTGCTGAGACCATACCAATAAAACTATCTTGATCATCAAAAACCGGAAGATAGTGAATCTTTGACTGAATCATCAGTTCTGCGATTTTCCCGGCAGTGTGCTGCATCTTGATGTGAGGCGCATGGAAAAGACAATGCTCAATCTTGATATTTGCAGGATGGGATGATTTAATCACGGAATAATAGGGATTGATCACTCCTAAATATTTTTTATCCTTATCGAAAATAAATGCGGCAGAATGTGAACTTGGCAATCTGCTCAAAACAGAGGAAAGGATTTCCTCGGGTCCCGCTTTTATAATCCCATCTGTTTGCATCAATTTTGAAGTTTTCATATTTTTGTGACTGTTTCAAGAAAATATATAATTGATAATACTCCCCATCCTGATGCCCCGCTTTTATCTGTATGCGCTGGTCCTGCAATATCAATATGCATCCATTTTGCTTTTTTTACAAACTCTTTTAAAAATAGCGCAGCAGTGATTGCTCCCCCATATCTTCCTCCACCAATATTCTTGAGGTCTGCGATTTTACTTTTTATGAGAGACGAATATTCTTTGTGTAACGGTAGTCTCCAATAGGTGTCTCCTGCATTTTGTGCGAATGTGCTATACCACTTTTCAAACGCATCATCGTTTGAGAATAAGCCAGCAAGATCTTGCCCTAATGCGACCATGCAAGCCCCTGTGAGTGTCGCCATGTCGATAATATAGTCTACCTTAAGCGTTGTTTCCGCATAAACTAACGCATCGGCAAGCGCAAGCCTTCCTTCAGCGTCAGTATTCAATACTTCAACTGTTTTCCCGTTCATGGCAGTTACGATATCCCCTGGTTTTATCGCTTTGCCTGAAGGCATATTTTCACATGCCGGTAATATGCCGTACACATCCGAAAAAGACGATATTATTGGTCTTTGTGTCGCCAAATAATCAAATACCCCTAAAACTGCAGCCCCACCAGCCATATCAATTTTCATATCCATCATCCCTTCGCTTGGTTTAAGAGATAATCCTCCGGAATCAAATGTTATGGATTTTCCAACGAATGCAAACTTCTTCGAACCTGTACCTTTGTAATGAAGTATGATAAACGCAGGTTTCTGTTCACTTCCCTTTGCGACTCCCAAGAATGCGCCCATCCCTATTTTTTCGCATTCCATTTCATTTAAGACAGTAACTGAAACCGTTCCTTTTGATTTTTTTTCCAGCTCACGTGCGTTTGCCGCTAGAATCTCAGGATGCAAATGGGATGCGGGAGTGTTTACCATATCTCTCGCAAACAATAGTGCATGTGCAGAATTTGTTCCTTTTACCACCGCTCTTTTTATTTCTACCGTCTCCTTCGTGATTAAGTATGCATCTTTGATGTGGGTATTTTTTTTCTGAAAATCTTTTCCCTTAAATAAGTCGAATGAATAGTCTCCAATATAAATTCCCTCTACGATTGTCTCTGTTTCTTTTGAGCAACTACCGATATGAACCGCTATTTCGGACACTTTCATTTTTCTCGCAAGACTAACTGCACTACTAGTTTGACTTCTCACAATCCGATTATCGTACATAGTTACCTCTCCCAAGCCAACGACAACAATATGTTCTATTCCTTTTTCTGAAACGTGTTCTATATGGATAAGCTCATTTTTTTTCGCTGAAAAATCTTCATGTTTTGCCTTTATTAAAAAAACCTTCTGAAGTTCTGGTGTAAGGTCGATAAATTTATTTTTATTTGTGTGCGAGAAATAGATGTGGAAGGAGTTTGGGTTTGTATATGTTTCTTTGATATGTATGGTTGGTGTCATAGTGACACTATATTACCCCTTCGGAAAAAAAGTGTCAAGAGGTGAATAATTAAATATACTATTGACAAATCTAAGAAAATAATCATAATGTACCTATATAAAAATGAAAAAGGAAAATAATGACACTTCAGAAATAAGCGGAGAACCTGTCCCCATAGCGAAAATCATGAAGAAGAAAAAACACAATCATAATGAGCTTGTAGTATATATTTATAATGTCGTTGAGGATGAATGGTCATTCATAACGACAATATCGGATAAGGAGGAACGAAAGCGAGACATCGAAAGCTGTAATAGTTCCGCCGAGTGTTATTTATTCGCTAACGCGGACGAAAACGAATTCACCTATATATCTCCAAAGCCTATTTCTTCCGAATTCAAGAAATATTTCCAACAATT
>JBBQLR010000067.1:0-3412 GCA_038328135.1 Patescibacteria group bacterium
TCGGCAGGTATGAGGCGCCTTGCCAAGGAGCTCAAACCAAATAAAATGAGTGACATTACTGCTATGGTCGCCCTCTATCGCCCAGGACCGATGGACCTTATCCCCTCTTTTATAGCGGGAAAGAACAATCCAAGCTCCGTCAAGTATCTTCATCCAGATCTTAAGAAAATCATGGGTGAAACATATGGAGTTCTCGTTTACCAGGAGCAGGTGATGGAAATCGCACATAGCCTTGCAGGATACTCAATGAGTGAAGCAGACAATTTGCGAATGGCCATGGGAAAAAAGAAAAAATCGCTCATGGACATAGAACATAAGAAATTTATCGACGGGTGTGTAAAAAACAAATACGCTCGGACCATGGCAGAGAAGCTGTTTGCATTCATGGAGAAATTTGCGGCTTACGGCTTTAATAAGCCGCACTCAGCCTCATACGGGCTTATTGCATACTGGACAGGATATATGAAAGCAAACTTTCCAGTGGAATACATGGCGGCTCTCCTTACAGCTGAGCTTCAAGGAGTGGCAGGGCCCATGCGTGAGATAAAAATGGCACAGGCGATAGAAGAGTGTCGCAGAATGGAAATCCCCGTCCTTGTTCCAGATATTAATAAATCCGGAAAAGAATTTACCCTTGAAGGAAATAGTATCCGATTTGGGTTATCAGCCTTGAAAAATGTCGGAACTGCGGCGATAGACTCCATAATGGAAGCGAGAGCAACTGGAAAGTTTACCGGTTTCAAGGACTTCCTGAACCGCGTGGACCTTCGCAAAGTCAATAAAAGAACGGTGGAAAGCCTTGCAAAATCGGGCGCATTTAAGGAATTCGCTAATTGTGCAACCATTCTCGCTGTGTACCCTGAGATGGTGAAGGACATGGCTTTATCAAAAGACAGCGAATCGAAGGGGCAATTTGGTCTATTTGCCGGTCATGAAGAAAAAAAAGTAGTGAAAGATACTTTTGAGCATATTGCTGAATACCCCGAAGATGAGCTTTCGATGATGGAAAAAGACGTAATCGGCTTTCTCATAAGCCGAAACCCCCTTGCTCGATTTGCTGCAATAATAGAAGAAAAAGCGACAAAACATATTGGAGAAATCACTAAAAATGATGATAAGAAAAGTATGGTTTTAGTTGGGGTAATTAGTGGGAAGAAAATAATTCGGACAAAAAAAGACAATAAGGAAATGGCATTTATCACGATGTACGATGATACGGGCACAATTGAGGCCGTTTTCTTTCCGAAATCATTTGAAAAATTAAAGTCGATTATCGCGGTAAATCAAGTTATATTAGCAAAAGGAACAGCCGCCGAACGAGAGGATTCTATGAGTTTTCTTATCGACAATGCAGTGAAATTGGGATAGAAAGTTTGACAAAGACTTATTAAACATGGTACAATATTCGCGGTCACATACAAAACGAGTGAACAGTTCGTTTACCATTGAAACATTCCACGAAAAAAAGGTAGAAAAGAAAAAGGATATGTTTCAGATGGCAGATGTACTCAATCTCGGTGTTTACTTGGCTGTACCTCTGCTTGCTGGGATTGGAATCGGTATTGTTCTTGATACTAAGTTTGGAACAAGACCTATTTGCATCTTATCAGGATTATTGTTGGGTGTGATAGGATCCTTTTTTAATTTAATTAAAATTGTCCGACAATTTTCTAAGAATGCCTGAAATTAGTATCAAAGCCGAAACACTCTTTTACATTGGTAGTCTTGCTATTAAGAACTCCATGGCCCTTTCATCCATTGTTTTTGTTTTCTTTCTTTTCCTTGGCTACTCTTACAATAAAGAAACGAAAAAAGGTAATAAAAACGGGTTGTATTACACACTCAATCTAGTTCTTCGCACGCTCTATGATCTTTTTTCTTCAATTGTGCACGATAAAATAGATGTATTTTTTCCCCTTCTTTCCGCGTTTTTCATTTGGATTATCATTCAAAACTGGACAGGTCTTCTTCCGGGAGTGGGAAGTATTACTATAAAAATTCCCGCAACTGTTGTGCATGGTACTATATTAAAAGAACATACTGTGTCCGAGCCAGAAGAAGTATTAATACATAATGAGGAAAATAAAGTCGAAATACCTCCAAAAGAGGAAGAGATGAAGACAATCCCACTTCTTCGAGGAAATAATGCAGACTTAAATGCTACTCTCGCACTTGCTATCATATCTGTTTTCATGATTCAGGTATATGGTATTCAATTTCTTGGATTTAAGACCTATATCACTAAATTTTTCAACTTCAAAGATCCAATCTACTTCGTTTTGGGAATTTTAGACATAATATCCGAAATATCCAAGGTAATTTCGTTTGCATTTCGTTTATTCGGAAACATATTTGCGGGAGAAGTGCTTCTTACTATCGTAGCCTTCTTGGTGCCCGTTTTAGCTTCATTTCCATTCCTTCTGCTTGAATTTTTCGTTGGATTTGTTCAAGCCCTTGTTTTTTCTATGTTGACATCAGTATTTATGAGTTTATCAGTGAGCAAACATTAAAAATTTAATTCTCGAAGGGGGTGCACATATATGAATACAGAAACAATGAAAATCGCTGCAGTAGCTTTCACAATGGGAATTGGCGCAATTGCACCAGCTTTAGCAATTGGAAGCATTGCTTCAAAAGCAGTTGAAGCTTTAGGACGAAATCCAGAAGCAGAATCATCTATTAGAACAGCCATGATTCTTGGCTTAGCATTCGCAGAAGCCCTTGCTATTTACGCTCTTGTTGTTGCACTTATTCTCAAATTTACGTAATTTGAGTATTGAAAAAATATGGAAAATCTTGGAATAGATCCTAAATTATTGTTGGCTCAGCTCATAAACTTTGCTTTATTCTTTTTTATCTATAAAAAATTTATAGCTGGCCCTTTTGTTGTTCTGATGAAGAATGAAAAGGAAAAAGATGCGCAGCGTAAAAAGATGAATGAAGAGGTGCAAAAACAGAAGGAAGCACTCCTTCAACAGGAAAAAGAATCTCGCGAAGAAATCCAAAAGAAAACCGAGGAAAGTCTCAAGGCCGTAAAACATGCAGCAGAGCTTGAACGCACGGCGCTTGTTGCTAAAGCCCACGAAGATTCAAAAGAAATCGTGAAACGAGCTGGCAAACAGATTGAAGATGAGAGAAGACAGATGGAAAATCAATACAAAGAGGCTCTTGCAAAAGTAAGCGTCATGACTGTTGAGAATGCCCTCAAAGAATTTCTTACCGAGGACATGCAAAAACAGGTTAATGCTCGAGTTCTTAGTAATTTAGAAAAAAAGTAATCGTATGCGCCTTGATCCACATGTAAAAGAACGACTAAAAAAAAACATTCGCCGAGGAGCTTAGTGCTAAAAAAGAGCAAGTGAGAATTATATCTGCATATCGTTTATCATCAGAAGAACTGCAGAAGATACTT
>JBBQLR010000068.1:0-3320 GCA_038328135.1 Patescibacteria group bacterium
GAAGTCTTTTCCGATAAGTTCAAGTGCTACCTTGAACACATCGGTCCCCCCCGTATTTCGAGTATTTGATTCGTTTACGAATACCTGGTTATATTTTGTCGTTATCATATCGATATCGAAATGGCCTCGGTATCCTGCGGCGGCGTATCGCTCTGCGATATAAAAACCAGTATCGATAATGCGGGCTGCAAGCCGTTCTCCAATAACATCTTCGTGCATATCAATCCCATAAAAAGCCCCTTCTTTAGTAACCAACATTAAACAATAATAGAGCATATCAATCTTCCCACTCTTATTTATTCTGAATTCGATGTTGGGAAAACTATTTACATTATTGACATCGACATTGATGAGATCCTCAATGATTATCGGATACCGATCCCAATAGTCATTCTTATTCAGTATTGTATAAATGGCTTTTTCACACTCTTTATAATTCTTAGGCAAGTCACCTCCACGGAAAATGAGCACACCATTTCCGCTACTTCCTTTATTTGTTTTGATGACGACTCCATTGTCATTTATATATCTATTTGCTGCAATTTTTGCCGCATCTAGTTTTCCAACACAAATTACTCCTTCCGGCATAATAAAATCTGGCTCAAGTGCAGTGCTTTGTTGTGCAAGTTGGCGGATACCGGATTTGCTACCGAAAAAGTTTACTGTCCATGCACAATCCACCTCCGGAGCTTCTGGTGTTACCACGTTAATTTTCTTTTCTCTTAGTTTTTCCGCCAAATCGAGGAATTGAGGGGATGTGGCATAACTTACCAATGACACTTTTTTATATTTTTTTGCCTTTTTCAGAAATCGTTTGAAAAGTGCTTTATCATTATAAAAATCTTTACAGATAAGATGCGAATCAATTTTGGGAACGAGAATATCAATTTTTGTCGCGCCAACCAATTGTTGGAAATATTTTTTAAACTCGGAAGAAATAGGTTTTGGAGAGATATAGGTAAATTCGTTTTCATCCGCATTCGCGAACAGATAACATTCAGCGGAACTATTACAGCTTTCGATCTCTCGCTTTCGTTCTTCTTTATCCGACATGGTCGTTATGAATGACCATTCATCTTCAACAACATTATAAATATATACTACAAGCTCATTATGATTATGTTTTTTCTTCTTCATGATTTTCGCTACAGGGACAGGTTCTCCGCTTATTTCTGAAGTGCTGTTATTTTCCTTTTTCATTTTTATATAGGTACATTATGATTATTTTCTTACATTTGTCAATAGTATTATTTATCATCACCTCTTGACTCTTTTTTTCTGAAGGGGTACTATTGTCTCACTATGACACCAAACATACATATTAAAGAAATATTTACTAACCCAAACTGCTTCCACATCTATTTTTCACACACTGATAAAAATAAATTTATCGAACTTACCCCAGAACTTCAGAAGATTGTGCTGATAAAGGCACAACAAGAAGATTTTTCAGCGAAAAAAAATGAATGTATTCACATAGAACACGTTTCAGAAAAAGGAATAGAACATGTTGTTGTGGTTGGCTTGGGAGAGGTGACGAAGGACCATAATCAAATCATGAGAAGTCAAACAAGTAGTGCAGTTAGCCTTGCGAGAAAAATGAAAGTGTCCGAAATAGCAGTACATATCAGTAGCCATTCAAAAGATATAGGGACAATCGTAGAGGGAATCCTTATTGGAGATTATTCTTTCGATTTGTTTAAAGGAAAAGATTTTCAGAAAAAAAATCCCCATATCAAAGAAGTGTATTTAATCACGAAGGAGACGGAAGAAATAAAAAGAGCGATTGCAAAAGGGATAAATTCTGCACATGCACTGTTATTCGCGAGAGATATGGTAAACGCGCCAGCATCCCATTTGCATCCTGAGATACTTGTTGCAAACGCACATGAGTTAGAAACAAAATCAAAAGGAACGGTTTCGGTTACCGTCTTAAATGAAATGGAATGCGAAAAAATAGGGATGGGTGCTTTCTTAGGAGTTGCAAAGGGAAGTGAACAAAAACCTGCATTTATCGTACTTCATTACAAAGGAACAGGTTCGAAGAAGTTTGCATTCATTGGAAAATCAATAACATTTGATTCCGGAGGATTGTCTCTTAAACCAAGCGAAGCGATGATGGATATGAAAATTGATATGGCTGGAGGAGCAGCAGTTTTAGGAGTATTTGATTATTTAGCGACACAACGGCCAAAAATATCATCTTTCTCGGATGTATATGGTATATTGCCTGCATGTGAAAATATGCCTTCAGGCAAAGCGATAAAGCCAGGGGACATCGTAACTGCCATGAACGGGAAAACAGTTGAGGTGTTAAATACTGATGCTGAAGGGAGACTTGCTCTTGCCGACGCGTTAGTCTATGCAGAAACGACTCTTAAGGCGGACTATATGATAGATATGGCGACTCTCACAGGGGCTTGCATGGTCGCATTAGGGCAAGATCTTGCTGGCTTATTCTCAAACGATGATGCGTTTGAAAAGTGGTATAGCACATTTGCACAAAATGCTGCAGACAACTATTGGAGACTGCCGCTTCATGAAGAATATTCACCCCTTATAAAAAGTAAAATAGCAGACCTCAAGAATATTGGTGGAGGAAGATATGGGGGAGCAATCACTGCTGCGCTATTTTTAAAAGAGTTTGTAAAAAAAGCAAAATGGATGCATATTGATATTGCAGGACCTGCACATACAGACAAGAATGGGGCATCGGGATGGGGAGTATTATCAATTATATATTTTCTTGAAACAGTAACAAAAATATGAAAACTTCAAAATTAATGCAAACAGAGGGCATTATAAAAGCCGGTCCCGAGGAAATTCTATCATCTGTTTTGAGTAGGTTGCCAAGTTCACATTCTGCTGCATTCATTTTCGATAAGGACAAAAAATATTTAGGGGTAATTAATCCATATTATTCAGTAATCAAATCGTCTCATCCTGCAAATATTAAGATTGAACATTGCCTTTTCCATGCGCCCCACATTAAGATGCAGCACACTGCTGGGAAAATCGCAGAAATGATGATTCAGTCAAAGATTCACTATCTCCCGGTTTTTGATGATCAAGATAGTTTTATCGGTATGGTTTCGGCACGAAATATGCTTCGAACGTATGAATCACACAATGTATTCACGACGAAAATAAGCGAGATGGTCCAGAAAAAGAAACGCCCACTCATTGTAGTCCAGGAAGAGGAAACTATCGGCCAAGCACTTCACCTTTTTAAAGAAACTAAGCTTTCAAAATTGGTCGTAGTAAATAAAGAAGGACGCTTGAGAGGGGTATTGAGTTATTATGACCTTATCTCTTTCCTC
>JBBQLR010000069.1:0-3239 GCA_038328135.1 Patescibacteria group bacterium
GAATAAAACAAATCAGACAGAAAAAATAAATGAGTCGACCGTGGTAAAAGAAGCTCCCATTGCTAAAATAGTAGATACTATTCTTGAATTCGCCGTAAAGGGTAGAGCATCTGATATACATATCGAACCAGAAAGTCAAAACACAAGAATTCGATATCGTATAGACGGCATCCTCCAGGAAAAATTGACTTTACCACGTACTATCCACGATTCATTGGTGTCTCGGGTAAAAATATTATCCCAGATGAAGATTGATGAACGAAGAATTCCTCAGGACGGTCGATTCAGTTTCAAAGTTGGAGATCAAGAAGTGGACTTGCGCGTGTCCACTCTTCCGACGGTACATGGCGAAAAAATAGTTATGCGTCTTCTTAAAAAAACCGGGGGATTACCAGGTTTGGCAGAACTTGGATTACGGGGTGTTCAGTTCAAAGATCTTCAAGAGGCAATAGCAAAACCTTACGGAATTATCCTTGTCACAGGGCCAACTGGTTCTGGAAAAACAACGACACTTTATTCTATGTTGACGAAATTGAATAAACCAACAGTTAACATTTCTACTCTAGAAGATCCAGTAGAGTACCAGATTGAGGGAATAAATCAGGTACAGGTAAATGTCCAAGCTGGTCTTACGTTCGCAACGGGCTTGAGATCATTCCTTCGACAAGACCCCAATATCATTCTTGTGGGAGAAATCCGTGATAAAGAAACGACACAGTTGGCGATACAAGCGGCCCTCACTGGTCATTTGGTATTCTCTACGCTTCACACTAATGATGCAGCCACTGCAATTCCCCGTTTAATTGATTTGGGTGCAGAACCATTTCTTATTGCATCTGTTTTGAATGCCTCATTGGCACAACGTATCACACGAAGAGTATGTAATAACTGTAAAGAATGGTATGTCCCTACTCCCGAAGTCCTCGAAAACATTAAGGCAGTCCTGGGACCAGTTCTTCCTGGTAAATACATAAAGGGAGAGCCAATGAAGGTGTCTCGTGGCAAAGGATGCCAAGAATGTAATTTTACCGGTTATTTAGGTCGTATCGCAATTTTCGAAGTCCTTAAAATCACAAACGCAATTAATAAAATGATTTTGAAGGAATCATCAGCACGGGAAATCGAAGAACAAGCAAAAAGTGAGAGTCTTATCACCATGAAACAGGATGGCTATTTGAAAGTCCTCGAAGGTGAAACGACAATCGAGGAAATATTACGTGTTGCAGAAGTCTAAAATAACAATATGTTCAGTATTCAATTATTACTAAAAGAAACTATAACACGATCAGCATCCGATCTTCATATAGTTGAAGGGTATTATCCCACTGTCCGTATAAATAACAAACTTCTGTATCTACGTGATTTCGGCATCGTGATGAAGGAGGACGTAGATACGATGCCACGTATATTATTGAGCCAACTTCAACAACAGCTTTTCTCTGAAAATAAAGAAATTGATTTGAGTTATCCATTCGAAAACGTGAGATTCAGAATTAACCTTTATCAAGCTAAGGGTTCCACCGCTGCGTCTTTCCGTCTTATTCCAGCAGAAATTAAAACTATTGCGGAATTGGGTTTGCCAGAGATTTTCAATACATTTACTAAATATAAACAGGGTCTTGTTTTATTCACGGGGCCAACCGGAGAAGGAAAATCTACTTCACTTGCTGCGATAATCAACGACTTTAACACAAAAGAATCAGAACATATAATTACGATTGAAGATCCAATTGAGTTTGTCTATCCAAAGGCGCGGTCAGTAATCTCACAACGAGAAGTCGGTCAAGATACTTTATCATGGACAAAAGCTTTGAAATCTGTTCTTCGTGAGGATCCAGATATCGTATTGGTGGGAGAAATGCGCGACTTTGAAACGATACAAGCTGTCTTAACTGTTGCAGAAACAGGGCATTTGGTTTTTTCCACACTTCACACAGGTTCCGCTACTGAAGCAATTAACCGCATTATCGATGTTTTCCCATCACACCAACAGAATCAAGTAAAAAGCTCCCTCGCTAATTCACTTATTGCAGTAGTAGCACAACGATTGTTACCGTCCTCTGATGGCAATTCACGGGTGGTTGCGATCGAAGTATTACTTAACGGATCTTCCGTAGCACCTCTTATCCGAGATGGAAAAGTTTTTCAACTTGATAATGTAATTGAAACGAGCGAACAGAGCGGGATGATTCTATTTGAAAAATACCTTGAAAAGTTATATTCAGCCGGGAGAATAACGAAACAAACAGCTTATTCTTATGCAATCCGTAAAAATATTATTACTCATCTCATTCCGTAACAACCAAAATGAAATATTCTTTTAAAGCGTTAAAAAATGATGTTATTGTTCAAAAAAGCATTGAAGCTTCTACGGAATCTGAAGTCCTCAGTTATTTAAGGAAAAATGAGTACATTCCCATTTCCATCACCCAAAGTAAACCGATGCTTCCCCAGTTTAACGCATTGTTCGATAAAGTGTCTTTTACCGATATCGTGGAGTTCACCCGACAACTTGCCATCATGTTGAATGCTGGGCTCACTTTGGTTGATTCTTTTGCAATCCTTGAAAAACAAATTACAAAAGAGGGAATGAGAACCATTATCCAAAGCATTCAGAAAGATGTGCTATCGGGTAATACATTCTCAAAAGCACTTCAAAAATATCCTGAGCACTTTCCGAATATCTACATTGCCTTAGTTAAATCCGGTGAAGCTTCAGGAAAAATGAGTGAAATTCTTTTAAAACTTGCGGAAAATTTGGAGAAGCAACGAGAATTTCAAGGAAAGATAAAGGGGGCACTGACATACCCAGTAGTAGTTCTTGTTGGTATGGTAAGCATCATGTTTATTATGATTACATTTGTCATACCAAAACTTCTTAATCTTTATAAAGACTTTAATATTGAACTTCCCATATCTACACAAATACTTATTGTAGTCTCTTCGTTCTTAGCTCAATTTTGGCCGCTCGTTATTGTGGGTGTTTTCTTACTTTCGGGAGTTATTGGCAGATATATAAAAACCGTCCAGGGTAAACTTTATTTAGATACATTTTTGCTTCATCTTCCTATTTTTGGAAAAATAGTGAGTATCTCTTCACTTGTCGACGCAACTCGGACACTTTCTATCCTCATTGGAGCCGGAGTATCGATTATTGATACACTTGTTATTATTGTCGAAACAACGGACAATTCAGTCTACAGAAACTCATTTTCCCACATCGTAAAAGAAGTGGAAAG
>JBBQLR010000070.1:0-3200 GCA_038328135.1 Patescibacteria group bacterium
CCATTATAGATGTAAAAACTAGCTCGTACTGATGCGCCTATTCCTAATTTGGTATGCAAAGGCATTGCGCAGTGATGACCGGCACGAACAGCTATTCCATCTTCGTTTAAAAGTTGTGCTATATCATGAGCATGAATCTCTTTGAGAGAAAAAGCCACTATTCCAGTCTCTCTTTTTTGAGGACCAATTATTGTTATTTTTTCTCCAAATTTCTCTTTCAATGCATCATAACAAAGTTGGGCCAATTCAACTTCATGGCGGTGAATCTCTTTAAGGCCAACTGTTTCTAAATATCTGATTGCATATTTTAAACCGATAACGCCTGCTATATGAGGTGTGCCTGCTTCGAATCTATGGGGTAAATCTGCAAAAAGCGTTTCATCGATTGAAACGTTTCGAATCATATCTCCTCCATATTGGTACGGAGTAAGCGTCTCAAGTAGCTTCTCTTTCACATACAATACTCCAACTCCCGTTGGCCCCAACATCTTATGGCTTGAGAATACATATGCATCGCAGTCAAGGTCAACCACATCTATCTTTGTATGCGGCACTGCCTGCGCCCCATCAACAAGAATAATAGTGGCGGGATTTAACCTTCTCACTTCTTTTATAATTTCTTTTATCGGATTTACCGTACCCAATACATTCGAAATATGCGTAATTGCAACTACCTTCGTCTTGAAGTTTATGTATTTTTTAAGATTTATTATCTCTATTTTCTCATCGGATATTACGATAAATTTTAAACCTTTTCTTTTCGCCAATTGTTGCCAAGGGACAAAATTTGAGTGATGTTCGGCTACGGTAGTAACAATCTCATCATTTGTCTTCAGAGTAAATTTTATTCAATTCATTAAAAGATTAATCGACTCTGTCGCATTTCGAGTGAATATTATTTCATTAATAGAAGAGGCAGAAATAAAATCCTTGACTACCAGCCGGGTTTCTTCGTACTGCGACGTAGCTTTTTCCGAAATATCATATACTCCCCTGAATATATTTGCACTGTAATGAGAATAATAATCTACAAGCGAGTCGATTACCGATTGCGGTTTGAGGGATGTGGCACTTGAGTCTAGATAGACAAACCCAGGTTGATCTTTAAAGATAGGAAAATCTTCTTTTATTTCATGAATGTTTATCATATTGTTTTATTCCCAAACTCGTTAATTTATCGTATACCTGTTGTTTAAATCCTTCAATAGATAGTTGCGTCGCTTCTTTTTTACTTAAACCTTTCATTTGCAAATACTGCAGTTGCGTTGCAGAAAGTGGGCCAGAAGTAGATCCATGGGTACAAAACACATCATTGGCCATAATTTCAAGGATAGGCCGAGAATCAACAAAAGCATCTTCTGAGAGGATGAGATTATTATTTTTCTGATACGAGTGAGAAAGCTGTGCATTTTTCTCAATTCTGATAAGACCGGAATAGGAAAAAGATGAACCCTCTCTCGTAATGGATGACACAAATAAGTCTGAAAATGAATTTGGTGCTTTATGAATTTGCTCTGTATAGATTTGGAATTTGCCTTTTTTTTTCAAATCATAAAGGCCTATCATATAGAGCTCCACTTTTTCGACAGTAATCGTACATGAAACCGTTCCTGCAATATTGAAAAAATAAACCACATACCTACCTGGTTTGTTAAAAACCAACGTATTATTTTTCCCATTAATAGTAATCAGTTGAGTTTTCATCCGACACTTCCTTCCATCTCCAATCTAATTAATCTATTTAATTCAACAGAATACTCTAGGGGAATTTCCTTGACGACCGGATCGATGAATCCATTTACGAAAGCCGTTTCTGCATCAACTCTCGTGAGGCCACGGGACATGAGATAGAGGATTTTTTCTTCACCTATTTTCTCTACTGTTGCTTCATGTTGTATGTTGCTTGTATTATTCTTAATCCTCATCGTTGGATACGTATCTGAGCGGGAACTCTCATCAAGAAGAAGAGCATCGCATGTAACATATACCGCACTATTTTTTGCCTGGGGCATTACCTGGATAAGGCCGCGATATGAGGTGCGACCGCCTTCTTTGGAAATTGACTTCGAAACAATACGGGATGTGGTATTTGGCGCAAAGTGTATCATTTTTGCGCCGGCATCCTGATGTTGCCCTTCTCCCGCAAATGCGATGGAAAGCACTTCTCCCCTCGCTCCTTCACCCATAAGGTAGACCGCAGGATATTTCATGGTAATCTGGCTTCCCAAATTACAGTCAATCCACTCCATCGTAGCATTTTTATCTGCACGAGCGCGTTTCGTAACGAGATTATAAACGTTTTTACTCCAATTCTGAACGGTAGTGTAGCGCACTTTTGCGCCCTCTTTTACGAAAATCTCAACCACTGCACTGTGGAGGGAATCTCGTGCATATATAGGAGCAGTACATCCTTCAATATAATGAACTGAAGACCCCTCTTCAGCGATTATGAGAGTTCGCTCAAACTGCCCGAACGCCTGAGCATTCATGCGGAAATATGCTTGAAGTGGTAATGCTACCTTAATTCCTTTAGGGATGTAAACAAAAGACCCACCGGACCAAACGCTTGTATTGAGAGCTGCAAATTTATTATCGGAGTGAGGGATAAGGGTTCCGAAATATTGCTTCACAATAGCAGGATATTTCTTCAATGCGGTATCCATATCGCAAAATATCACGCCTTGTTTTACCAAAGTTTCCTGTACTTTTTCGTATACTACTTCACTTTCATATTGAGCACTCACCCCAGAAAGGAATTTTTTTTCCGCTTCAGGTACCCCAATACGGTCGTATGTGTCTTTAATTTCAGATGGTAAATCATCCCATGAATTCACTTGTTTGTCTGTAGAACGGATGAAATAGGTTATATCATCAAAAAGAATCGTAGATAAATCAGCTCCCCATTCAGGCATCTTTTCTTTGACAAAAAAGCGATATGCCTCGATTCTTTTTTTCAACATCCAGTTGGGCTCCTGTTTCATCTGTGAAATCATTTTCACTTTTTCTTCCGAGAGTCCCTTTTCTGCAGTGAAAATATTATTGCTTTTTACAGAAAATCCAAATTTGTAGTCAAAATCTATTTTGTTAGTATTCATACGGAGTATTTGAAATGGACTTCCCTTAAAACGCCTCGTAACCCTTCTTTTCAATCAACTCAATCAAACTTTTTCCTCCCTTTTTCACAAGTTTCCCTTCTTTCA
>JBBQLR010000071.1:0-3031 GCA_038328135.1 Patescibacteria group bacterium
AGCTCTCGAAGTGACTTCACTTTTCGTTCACCTTTTTCATCTGTTTTTACTTTGAGGGATGCACGTTTTGCTTTCATTTCTGCAGCCACCTGTTGCTTTTTCTGGAACTTTTCTACTGTTCCCTTTGTATCGAGGAATCTATGTTCACCTGTGTAGAATGGGTGGCATTTGCTACATACTTCAACATGGATTGATTGTTTTGTGGACCCAGTGATGTAATTTAGTCCGCAGGAAGAGCAGATAACTTTTGCGTCCTTGAAGTATTGTGGATGAATTTGTGCTTTCATAATAGTTAAGTCAACTTGAACAATGAATTAAGATTATACAAGTAAACCCCGCTAATTTCAAACTCAAATTACGTAATTGTGTTTTTACCTCTTAATCCTTGTTCTCATATTTGAGAAGTTCTGGTATTTTAAGAGCAAAAAAGATAGTGGCGATAATGGTTGCTACTCCCCCAACAACGACAGTTGCTGGTGTTCCAACTAAAACTGCAGATAGTCCGGATTCTACCTCCCCCAGTTGTGGCCCACCCATATAGAAAATCATATTAATTGAAATCATACGACCACGAATATGATCTGGAGTGATAATTTGGCGGAGGGTGCTACGGATAATGGAGCTCACCATGTCGGCAGCGCCAACAACAATCATAGCAATAAGCGAAAGGATGAAGTTTTGCGATAAACCGAATATGCATGTCGCAAACCCATATATGATGATAGCAACGACAATGGTTTTGCCTTTTAATGCTATTTTTCTTTTTGTATTAAAAAGGAGCCCTGCCGCGACTCCCCCAATTGATGGGGCTGCGTAGAGTAGCCCTAATCCTTGAGGGCCCACCCGGAGAATATCGCTTGCAAAAACAGGCATGAGCGTCATGGCAGAGGCAAAAAATGTGGCAAAGAAATCGATGAACATAGTGCTCCAAATGAGAGGCGTTTTCTTGACGAAGTGCAACCCATCCTTAATTGATTGTAGCTGACTTTTTGATTCAATTCGTAGTTCTTGTGGGACGGCTCCCATATAGTATATACATATAAGACCAACCGAAATGCTTACGGCATAGACTAAAAAGACAGGCGTAATACCAGCAGCAGCGATAATAAACCCTGCGATGGAGGGGCCAACCACAACTGCCACTTGGTAGGAAAGTTGGCCTACACTAATTGCATTTAAATAGTCTTCCCGAGGCACGAGCGCAGGCATGAGTGCCTGGCGGGAAGGATTACTAAAAACCATCAACGTCGCATTGGTGAAAATGAGTGCGTATAGAAAAAATGGAGTGACGAGATGTGAAAATACCACAAATACTGAAAAAAAAGCAACAGCAATCTGAAAAATAAGTGATAGTGCCACCACTTTTCGTCTTGAATATCGATCAGAAATATGCCCGGAGAAGAGGGAGAAAACCAATACTGGGATAAATCGGGCCATGCCTACCAACCCCAAAGAAAGTGGGGAATGGGTAAGCTGGTATAGCTGCCAGGAAATTGCTACATTCAGCATCTCGCTTGTAATCTGGACCATGATAGAGCCTATCCAATAAATACGGTATTTTTTGTGACGTAAAGACGGAAACATATGAAGTGTATAGTATACACCTTAGTATAAGTTGGATAAAGTGAAGGATTTATAGGCAAGGCTAGGCCTCGTATACGTGCTAATATGCTATATATGTAATAAAATGGTATACAGAAGAGGTGTTTTAGGCCGATATGACAAGATTAGTATAAGATATGGCAAACTCTATGTAAGAGTGCTAAGGGATAGCCAAATCGTAGATAGACTGTCAAGACAATCTAAATATAGTTATGCAAGCTTTGCTTCTACGATTGCGTCAAATACCTTCTCCCACTTACCTTCTCCGATGATATCTTCCAGATTATGGAAGCTTTTGCCGATACGATGGTCTGTAAGTCTATTTTGGGCAAAGTGGTAGGTACGAATTTTATCAGACCGTTCTCCCGTGCCGATATTCCGCACAAATGACTGAGTAGCCCCGCGTTTTCTCTCTTCTTCAAGTTGATATAGCTTAGCCATAAGTAAATCCATAGCAATCTTTCTATTCGCTTCCTGATATCGTTCTCGGCTAGCCGTGGTGACGATGCCGGATGGTTTATGGATAAGGCGAACGGCTGTTGACACCTTATTTACATTCTGCCCTCCGTGGCCTCCGGCTCGATAGAACTGCCATTCAAGGTCTGAAGAGTTAATTTTCATGTCTGACTCTATGATTTGTGGCAGGACCACGATGACGCATGTTGAGGTGTGGATCCTCCCCTTTCGCTCGGTTTCAGGGATTCTTTGTACGCGGTGAACACCCGTTTCAAAGCGGAAAAGGGCAAAGGCATTTTCCCCATTGAGCTTTAATATGTTCTCTTCCAGATACGCTATTTTTATGTTGTGTTTTTGTGCGTATTTTGCATACGACATGATAAGCTCCTGCATCCAGAGCTTGCTTTCATCTCCTCCTACCCCAGGTAGGCCTTCGATAATAGCGACATTTGGGTTGATTAACATATTAGAGTTCTAACGTATTTTGTTCGCCTGTTTTCATATTTTTAACCTTTACTTGTCTATTTTCTATTTCTTCAGGACCCAAGATATAGACAGTTTCGATACCTTTTTTATTGGCATATTTCAGCTGTTTATCTAGCTTTGCGTTTTCATCTGGATACAACATGACTGATTTACCCTGTTTTCTTAATTTGTTCACCAAAATAAGGGATTGTTGAGTAAGATTTGAGGCAAAAATAGTCACGAGTTCTAGTTTGTTTGATTCATCTTTGAGCATCCCTCTTTCCTTGATTACCTCAAACAACCGTTCGATTCCAAATGAGCCACCTGTCGCGGGCACGTCACGGCCCAAATAGAGCCCTACGAGCTTGTCATAGCGGCCACAACCTGCAACTGAGCCAACTCCTCCATCTCGTACGGTAAACTCCCAGACGGGGCCTGTGTAGTATGAAAGACCTCGAATGATGGATAAATCAAATGTATAGAGCTCATGGCTAATTCCGGCTGTTTT
>JBBQLR010000072.1:0-2974 GCA_038328135.1 Patescibacteria group bacterium
TATCATAGCATAAGGTTATACCAAAAAAATCAATCAAGGTCAATCGATATTTTGAAATGCTTTTTCCACAACACTCCAATTCATATTCTCAAAAAAAGCATCAATATATAGGCCGCGGTTGATTCCATAGTCGCCAAAATACGCATGTTCATAGGTATCTAATGCAACAAGAGGTGTTGTTTCCCAAAAAGAATAGGTGTTCTGGGAATCACCGATATGATTCATGAGTTTTTTCTCTCGTGAATTCCAAATAGTCCATGCCCATCCGCGCGCGCTTATTGCAGAAGCCTTCATGTCTCTTTTGTACATATCAAAAGAACCAAAGTCCTTCTCTATCTGTTTTAGTAAACTACCACTCGCCGTCCCCCCATTTCCTCCTAAATGATTAAAGTATATTTCGTGATTAATACCGCCACCCCATGCAAAACTCAACTCCGTTTTGAGAGACCGAATAGCGGAAAACACCTGATTTGCTTTTGTGTAATCGTCATCCGTAAGAGTCTTAATTTTTTCCGATATTTCATTATATTTGTTGACATACCCCACATACAGCTTTAGATGATTTTCGACAGTCTGTTTGGTAATGCCTTTCATAGAATAGATTGAGTCATTAAACTTTTTTATTTCTATCATAGTTCTATTACTAAATAAGTAATAGAACAATTATTGCAGATAATTAACCATTATTCAAGCTGTATTTTTTTATGTGGAAAAAGTCTTATCTTTATGCAAGTAGATCTGGACGACGGAGAAGTGTTGCTTCAAAAGCTTTTTGTAACTGCCATTTCTTTATTTTCTTCGGGTCTCCGGATAGCAAAATTTCCGGTACTTTTTTTCCGTCAAACTCTTCCGGCCTTGTATATTGAGGATATTCCAATAGTCGAATTTCTTTGATTCCTTTTATTTTAAGTTCCGTCAATTTTTCATTTTTACCTATAAGCGTAATTAACTCATCTACTGAAATCCTGAAAAAACTTTCTTCGGTCGTTGCGTTTTCTTTTTTGAGCACTCCGGGAAGGAGTCGTACAATCGCGTCACAGATGGAAGCTGCGGTAAGCTCTCCACCTGTTAATATAAAGTCGCCGAGAGATATTTCTTCGTCAATGTAATCCGAGAATCGTTCGTCAAACCCTTCGTAATGCCCTGCGAAAATAACGATATTATTTAGTTTTGATAGTTCTTGAGCTTTTTGTTGGTTAAAGACCTTGCCTCTTGCCGAGGTGAGAATTGTGTGGGGGGCTAGTGGTTGGCGATTAGGGGTTAGCTGTAGTGAATCGAGAGCTTTTTTAAGGACATCGACACAAAGTACCATTCCGGCGCCGCCCCCATAGGGGCGTTCATCGACTGTCCCGTAGGAGTCACGTGCAAAGTCGCGCAAATTAACAACATTTATCTCTACTATTCCTTTTGTCTGAGCTCGCTTGATAATGGAGTCTTCAATAAACCCCTCAATCATTTTAGGAAATAGAGTAACAATGATTATTTTCATTATGAGTATAATTATACTATGAAACAGATTGTTCTTAGGCTTATCCGCAGCTACCAATCATTTTCATCCTTTCAAAAATATCTGGGTGTTTCCTGTCGCTTTTATCCTACCTGTTCCGATTATACGTATGAAGCGGTAGAAAAATATGGAGTGGTAAAAGGATTTGCTCTGGGCTTCTATAGGATTCTTCGCTGTAATCCCTGGAATAAGGGAGGAATTGATAAACTAAAATAACTAAAAATGGTATAGTGAATAATGTGGATGATAATCAAAAAGCATGTTTAGGTTTCTCACTTTGTAGTGGAATTGGCCCCATGACGTTTATTAAGCTGATTGCACGATTTGGTTCTCCTCATTTGGCTTTTCATTCTCCTGCAGAAGGGCTGCAAGGAATATTTTTCAGAGAAAGCCAATATAAATCTTTTATCCAATTTCGCTCGCACTATTCGTATGAAAAAGAAATAGAACGTCTTCATTCTCAAAATATATGGGTGATAACTCAATATCACACCGATTATCCGAAACTTCTGAAAAATATTAGTGATCCTCCCATCTGTATTTTCGGGAAAGGGGATAGAAATAGCATCAATTTTGCAAGCGATACCTGTGTAGGAGTTGTCGGTACGAGAAAGCCAACGGCTTACGGGAGATATGTGTCAGAAGAATTGGGAAAATCATTTGCTTCCTCTGGTCTAGTAATTGTTTCCGGAATGGCAACAGGAATTGACACAATCTCCCATAAAGCGGCCATTGAAAAGCAGGGAAGAACGATTGCCGTTCTTGGGACTGCTATCGATATTATCTATCCACCAGAAAACAGAGAGCTCCATAATCAAATTCTAAAAGAATATGGCATCGTGATATCAGAGTATCCACCTGGAATGGGGACTTTAAGAGGAATGTTTGCACTTCGGAATCGAATAATTGTTGGCCTATCCAAGGCTGTTGTAGTAGTTGAAGGGGGAGAACATTCAGGTTCGCTCATCACTGCCCGTTATGCGGCTGAAAATGGAAGGGATGTGTATGCTGTTCCCGGACCCATTACTTCGGAAATGTCGATTGGCCCCCATATACTCCTTCGAGAGGGAGCGCACATCCTTACAAATGCAAAAGATTTATTGAGAGATTTTGGTCTTCGCCAAGAATCTGAAATGATTGTGCAAAAACCTACCGATTTAACAGATGAAGAAAAGAAAATATACGATGTGTTATCAATACGGAAACAGTATGCGGATGAAGTAGCTAAAAAAGTATCACTCAGTGTTTCAGATGCCCTTCCCATTCTTTCACTTTTGGAAGTTCGAGGCATAATAGGGAAAGACTTAGATGGGAGTTTTATTGTACGGGTATAGCATCAAGCTTCTTCCCTCTTCTTGTATATTTTTCCTCCATTTTTGGATTGGTCGAAAGGAAAATGTCGATGTATTTTTTTGCAGTTTCAAAATCGGTAAAGTCTGAAGCAATTGCGAGAATATTTGTATGGTC
>JBBQLR010000073.1:0-2926 GCA_038328135.1 Patescibacteria group bacterium
ATGTAAAATGCCGTGCGGTTGTGACAGATAATGGGAAGCTGAATCGATTTGAAGAAGTTATTAATTTTGTGTGTTATCCCGCGCTCTAAAACGGGATCAATATAATGTACCATTTTCTGGATTCCCGCCTGCGGGGGAATGACAGTCATACTATTTGGATAATAACTACAAATCCAACTGTTATTACATAGAAATCGTGCGTTATACGAGCCCTTATCTAGAATTGGCTTCATTTGAAGAATTTCATGGGCAATATACGAATTTTGCTTCTTCTTAGGGATAATCAAATTAGCTTCATCGAAAAATAAATTAAGACATACACCTGTATTTCCATGAATTCGTAATAATTTGGCGATAACGATTGCATAAAAGCGAGTTGTCCACAATAGACCCGATTTTGTCACAATACATAGGTCGAGATCATCATTGTTCCGAATTCCCATCATAGCACTTTTCCCCGTTATTCCAACAAATCGGACTAATGGACATATCTTTAATAGAAAAATATACTTTTGGAATATTGCAAGGCTATTTACCTGATTATTTCGATGTGCACGTATACTATACTGGGGGAGAGTATAGCGTAAGAGATTGGTAGTTAGTAATTCGGGGTTAGTAGAGCCATGGGACAACCTAGAGATTGAATTATCCATATTATTTGACAATCGAAGTGCTTTTTTGTTCTGTACCTCCTGAGTAATATACTTTACGAGACTTTTTTTCGTAATTTTCTGAGGAAAGAACGTATATATTTCATCAAAGGAGGGAGCATAAGAAAAGTAGCGAAAATAGGTGAAGACGCTCAGTAGGTTCTTTCTCATTCTTTGGATGCATTATACCCCCCAATCCTCTGTTTTAATATCAATGCAAGGAATAGCGGGAGCCGGATCAATTGTCTTTTTGCGCGCTTTGGTTGTTGAACTAGCCTATAGAACCATTCGAGCCCAAGAGTACTTATTATTTGGGGAGGTCTCTGAGACGCGCCAGATAAATAGTCAAAACTACCACCTACACCCATACAAATACTAGTATGTAGTAAACTCTTATGAGTATTAATCCAGAGCTCTTGGGTTGGAGAACCGAATGCAACAAATACAAAATGGGGCCTCGTACTGCGCACTATATCCTCTATATGTTTCTCCTCATCAAGTGACCTATTATGGATATTCTTGTATCCTTTCATCCCAATAAAAGTAGCCTCGGGGTAGCTTCGGGAGTAGCACCGAGCTATTTTATCTGCCAAATCTGCCTGAGAGCCAATAAGGACGACCCGTAAGCTCATGTGGCCTGCCAAATCCAAAAGGCGAGGAAGCAAAACGGAACCTGAAACACGCTCCGGGATATATTTACCCAATAATTTTGCTCCCAAAATGACACCTATCCCATCAGTAAGGGCTAAATCGGCATGAGCATATACTTCCCTAAAAGCTGAATTTTGCTGTGCTATTACAATATTTTCCGGATTTACCGACATGATATGAGTAAATTTTGGGAGTGAAGATAGGTATATTTTAATTTTCTCTAGGACTTCTTCCATGGTAAGAGGGTCGATAGGTACTTGGAGGAGAGAAATACGTTGTTTAATCATGATATGATACTATAAGCTATAAGTAATAAACAAATAATTGAATTTTACTGCTATTTTGTTCACATTAATTGAACATGTATAAAATACGTATAAACAATCTAAATAGCTTTTAGCAATAGCCCTAACTGCACTATCATCGGTAAAATACTATAACATTATACCATTTTCTTACTTTATTTCAAAAATAGAGATATTTCTGTTATACCCTTTTATCATCGATTAACTATAAGTTATATCTCCTATTTTATCGCATCTTTGAAACTATCGAAATTCTCGATTGCCATACCGATTCCACGGATCACGCAAAAAAGAGGTTCTTCTACTACAAACGAGGCTACATTGATGTGATAACTCACATATCTATCAAGGTTGGTAAGAAGGGAAGTACCTCCCGAAAGCACGACTCCTTTATCCACAATATCCGCGGCAAGTTCAGGTGGAGTGAGGGCTAGCACGTCTTTTATCCCCTCAAGGATGAGTTTTAAGGGCTTTTGAATAGCTTCAGACATATCCGCTTCACTTATCTGGATTACCTTCGGCAAGCCCGTTTGGAAGTCTCTTCCCTTCACTTCCATGGTCTTAAGAACCTGTCCCTCTTTATGTTCTATAAACGCGTTCCCGATTTGCATCTTCACTTGTTCCGCAGTGCGCTCTCCAATCATTAAATTATGTTTTTTCCTGAGTTGATGTAAAATCGCCTCATCAAATTTGGTTCCCGCAACGCGTACCGTCTTATATGACACAAGTTGACCAAGCGATATCACAGCAATTTCAGTCGTTCCCCCTCCCAAATTGATGATCATGTGTCCTGATGGCTGAGAAATAGGGATTTTCGCTCCTATTGCTGCAGCGAGCGGTTCTTCGATAAGATATACGTTTGATGCTCCTGCCTGCTTGCAAGCAGCCACAACAGCTCGTTTTTCCACCTGTGATGAACCGCCAGGGATCGAAATCATAATATCAGGCCACAAAACAAACCCACGAAGTGCTTTTTTAAGGAAATAGGTAATCATGGAGGAAGTAGTATGGTAATCTGCAATAACCCCTTCTTTCATAGGTCGGGCAGCCACGATAGAGCCGGGGGTGCGGCCCAACATTTCCTTTGCATCGTCTCCAACCGCCAATATTTGTTTGCTTTCGAGAGAATAGGCGACAACGGTTGGTTCATTGAGTACGATTCCTTGCTTTTCGACATAAACAAGCGTATTCGCAGTGCCGAGGTCGATTCCGACTTTTTTTCCGAAAAACATGATGTTTTATGTATAAATGCTTACTTAAGTAGTATAATTGTATACTATATTGGCAAAGAACGCCTATGCACATCATCAGAAACAGTAT
>JBBQLR010000074.1:0-2900 GCA_038328135.1 Patescibacteria group bacterium
AAGAAAACGGAGAGGAAGCTTTGTGTGTTCAACTAATTTCGACAACGAGACATACCCCTCTGTATGCAACAGTTTAGAGATTATGAGCAACCCGTAATCAGATTTTTTACTTAGCTTTAACATATACTTTTGCAGTGGTAGTTTTAACTAAAGCCAGTTTAACCCTTTTGATTCTTATTTGCAAGTGGAATTTAGCTTCATCCGGGGTATGCGATCAAGCTCACCGATGGAGAATAATCCTAGCTCCCCCTTCTTCCAAGCTGCGATACCAATCATGGCGGCATTATCCCCTGTTAATGACTTGAACGAGGGAAAATATACTGATCCTTTATATTTGTATACAAGAGTCCGGAATCGTTTCCTCAAATACATATTTGCAGACACTCCTCCACCTATAGCCAAACGAGAAATGCCGGTTTGCTGGATTGCGCGCTCACACTTATAGAGAATGGTTTCAAATACAGCCTCTTGGAAAGAGCTCGCAAGAAGTGCAACATTCTTATTCTTTTCCTCCTCTGAGATTGTTTTCAGATAATAAAATAGGCTTGTTTTGAGGCCAGAAAAAGAAAAGTCGAGGTTCTTGAGATATTTCATCGGGCGGGGAAATTGGTATGGATCACTCATATTTACTTTCTCAGCAAGCCGCTCAATTACGGCGCCCGCGGGATAGCCAAGTCCCAATAGCTTGCCCGCTTTGTCAAGCGCTTCCCCAGCCGCGTCATCGAGGGTTGAACCAAGTACTTCATATTCAAGATGGTTTTTCCATAAAACAAATTCAGTATGACCTCCAGAGATTATCATCGCAAGATACGGACACTGTATTTTTCTTTCTGGATTACCTTTGCTGTTTTGTGCAAAGACGGAATAGAGATGGCCCTCTAAATGATTTATGCCAATTAGGGGTTTTTTATAAATCTGGGCAAGCTCACTTGCCTTTTGGATTCCAACTCCAAGTGCTATCGCCAGCCCCGGCCCTTGAGTTACGGCGATTGCATCAATTTTATCCCAAGAAAGATGAGATTTCTTTACCGCCAAATCCACAACACCGCCAATTCGCTCTTCGTGGGCACGTTTTGCAATAAGCGGAACTACCCCTCCCCATTTTTGATGCAGGAGAACTTGAGAGTAGATGATGTTTGAGAGAATTTTTCGTCCTGTGGTTACCGCGACTGCAGTTTCATCACACGATGTGTCTATCGCAAGTATATTCATCTTTTTATTTCATTAACAACTAAAGTACGGCATTTCTCAGAGTCGTATGATAGGTTTATCATTATGATAAGTGCTGTTTTCTTCATGAATTCAAGAAGAGGGCCAATCCTATTTCCCCATTCGATACAAATCATCGTATTTTTTTTGAAATAATCTTCAAGTCCCAAGTATTTAAATTCACTTTTTTCTTCTATATTATATAAATCGACGTGAAGAAACATATTCACGTCTTTGGAAACCACTGGATATTCGTAATATACCACGTATGTTGGGGATACCACATCATCGAGTTTTAAGTAAGCTCCAATTCCCTGAGCGAATACTGTTTTCCCCACTCCCATCTCGCCTTCAACTACGAAGACAACAGGTTTTTGAGAACAAATAGGAGCATATTTTTCAGCTAGGAATGAAGCTATTTTCTTTGTTTCGAGGGCACTATTTGATGTATAACTCGTGCTTGAGGTTGGAAGAATATCCCCTTTTCTCAGAAGTTGGAGCGTACTGCCTGTAAGATCAATTATTGTTGAGGGCTTGTTTCGGGGCAGCTTTCCTCCATCTACAACATAATCTATCAATTTCTTTTTTTCGTCCGGAAGTTCATCAATAAAACCTTGAGGATTGTAATGTGGAGCTCTCCCGGAAATATTAGCCGAAGTGGCTGTTAGTGGTTTGCCATATTGGCGAACAAGCTTTATAATCCAAGGAAAAACGGGAAAACGTACACCGAGTGTATTTCGTTCAGACTCAAGAAGGGGGCAAACGGCATGTTTAGAAGGGAAAATAGCCGTGAATGGGCCGGGAAGCAAGCTTTTAAGGACCGCTGTTTGTGCCCCGCTTTCAACGAGCATATCCATCATCTCAAAACCATCGACAAAGACAGATATAGGTTTCCCCCACGGTCTATTTTTTACAGCAATAAGCTTTTTTACCGCAGCTTCGTTTGTGGCATCACAGATCAAGCCATACACCGTATCGGAGGGTGCCACAATGAGGCCTCCCGAAGCAAGTATATTGATACAACGCTGTAATTCTGAGTTATCATCCATTCTCTATTATACCTTAAGACACATCCACATCTGCATCTGCTACAATAGGCACATGGCAAACAAAAAAACATCAAAAAAAATAACCCAATTCCAGTTTGAATTCAATATGAAAAACATATTCATCATAGGATTCATTCTTCTTTTTGGATACATTGCAATTCGTTCGATCAGCAGTGAAATTCAGCAAACGATTCCGGATAAGTCGATAAATATAGTGATTAACGATATCAAAGGCCAAAAAGTAAAGAAGTTGGAAATAATCGATAATAAAATGCTTGTATATTACAAGAATAATACATTCGCCCAGACCTTCAAGGAACCTAACGATAGCTTTATGAAGACTCTTCGCGATTCAAACGTAGATCCCACAAAAATCCAAATCGATATCAAAGATACACAAGGCTCCTCTGGCATCATGAATCTCCTTAGTAACCTTATACCGACAATTCTCATGGTGGCATTCTTTATATTCTTATTCCGTCAGGCACGAGGTGCGCAAGAAAATGTATTTTCTTTTGGTCAATCGAGAGCCAAGAAATTTAATAAAGATTTACCAAAAACCACTTTTAAGGACGTGGCGGGAGTGGATGAAGCAAAGAAAGAGCTTGAGGAGATAGTGGACTTTCTCAAAAAACCTGAGAA
>JBBQLR010000075.1:0-2870 GCA_038328135.1 Patescibacteria group bacterium
GCGAGTTTGGCGAATTCGATTTCGTCAAAAGTAAGTGTCTTGGGGATATTCGTAAAACGAAAGAATATAATGAATGCACCAAGAGCCGCAAGCAACAATGCAATGAGGGTGACGTTATATTTTGTATGTCCCGGTGATGTCATAGTATTTGATACGAAGAATATCTTGAATTGTTTCTATTGAATCAGTTATGAAGTTTACATTTTTTGTTTCCACGTGTTTCCACACGACTGGTATTTCTTTTATTGAATATTTCATCTTCGTTGCAAGAAACAGAAATTCCAAATCAAATCCAGCCGAGACGGAAGACCCTTCCACTCCTTGAGTATCCTTGAAAACAACCAACGAATGAATTATTTTCTTGGCAGACTCTGTGCGAAAAGCCTTAAATCCACACTGCGTGTCTTTGATATTCTTAAGTCCTATTATGAAATTACGAATGAATATGAATCCCACCGCCATAATCTTTCGGGTCAAAGGCGCTCCGGCGCGTGAACCACTTCTAGATCCAATGATGATATCTGTGTTTCGCTCAATTTCTACAATCATTTTTTCTATCTCTTCAATCGGTGTCGCTAAATCTATGTCTGTAAATAAAACATAATCGCTTTTTGCGGACATGATAGCTGAAATAAGCGTTTGTGCTTTTCCTTTGTGTTCGTTTTCAAGCAATCTAAAAAGGGGATATTCAGAAAGATACTCTTTCTTGATCAATTTCTTTGTATTATCTGTAGATCCATCATCGGAAATAATCACTTCCTTAATTGAAGGAACGTGATGAACATAATTGCCAATTTTATCCAATACTCCTTTTTGAATATTCAGCTCTTCGTTATAACAAGGAATAATGAGCGAAATTGTGTGCATTATTAATTATGAATGAGTTTGTAAATATATATTCCATCCTTAGACCACATTGTATCAATTTTGGCTTTACCAAACATTTGGACATTCCATGAGTCTGAGTTGATCACCCTACATGGCTGCTTATTGCAGAGAACATACATCGTGTCGGTTACTTCTGGGCTTGCCCCGCTCACTACACTACCTCCACTTAGCTCAATAAAATATTGATAACAATCGCGTGAAGTAAAATCGGTTGGATATGTCGTAATATTGATCTTTTTCTTACCCGCATCTTTTGCGATGAATGTTCCAATCAACCGTGGGTTCGCGTCTTGGAATGAGCCTCTACCTGTGAGGAATTCAAACCCCATTGCCTGCCAAAAGATGAAGATACCGAGTGCGATAATTGAAAAAGTAACAGCTGGGTTTATTTTTTTTAATTTCTCGAAAGAAACAATGTAGGCAATAAGAAAATAAAAACTCATATATATCGCGTTGTAATAATGAGGGATGAGTGCTGAATTCACCTTACTAAAGCCTATTAAATACAGCACAACCGCCAACACATTGACGACGATAAATGCATTATATTTCTTGGAGCATTTCCAAATACTGAACCCGAGTACAACCAACAAAATGATAAGGGATACTATTGATGAGAAAGGGTAATGGAGGGCTACCTCAATGAAACCTCTATTTATTTCAAAAAGTCTCTGAAATATGGACCCACTTGAAACAATATTTTGTTGGGTAAACACAGAAACAAGATTGCGAGTATTCAAGAACTGATGTCTTAGTTCAAAAATGGCCAGAGGAGCAAGCGTCAATAAAAATGCGCCGAGGGAAACAAGGGGAACGAAAACCAATTTAATATTTTTTCTTCGAATAATCTCAACAATAAAAAAAGCTACCACCGGAAGTGCAAGAAGCCCGGCCAAGTGATGAAGCTGAAATGAGAAACCGAAAAATAATCCGAAAAGAAACATGTGGAGAATTTTATGTCTGTTTTTCTCTTCCATTGCCCGAGCGAAAAAATAGAGAGTAATGAATGAAAAATAGGGAAGAAGATTGGGGTTCCAAGAAAACCGAGAAATCCGAACGAGTTCAAAGGAAAAAGTCGTGAGGAGGAAAAAAAAGACACTCCCTCCCTGAGATATTGTTTTCTTTGAAATAAGATATGCCACATATATTCCTCCACAACTTAGCAAAGCGACGCCAATTGCTAATCCTACGGGATTGAAACGAGCAAGGAATAAAAATGGGGCTACTAGATAATAGTAAAAGGGTCCGAGAAATACCTCGCCTATTGAAGATGGCGGCCCAATTGCAGGAAATGCCTGGAGCATCGCAATTTTTTTGACGATAAGAGCATCTCTTCCTTGATCTCCCAGAAACATAAAATAATCCTGAATTCGATACAAGCGTAAAAACAATCCAGCTAGTATAATAAGTGGTATGGGAAGTCGCATAATACCTTATTGTACCTTACTTTTGGTCGTTTTAACAAGCACGGTTATCGCCTGGGCACCATTTATTATGAAGG
Organism: Patescibacteria group bacterium; assembly: GCA_038328135.1. GTDB lineage: Bacteria > Patescibacteriota > Microgenomatia > UBA1406 > GWC2-37-13 > JAKBEU01. The sequence continues at coordinate 2,390 of JBBQLR010000075.1, forward strand.
GCGAGTTTTCAACTATTTATAAACACTTTGATGGTCCACTTTACATAATTCCGGCTAAAACGGGATACAACCCAGAAGCGTTCAAAAAAATCGATAGGGAGCCAACTCTCCCGCATAATCCTCTCTATTATGCGGCGCATTTACCGATGTATCCACTCTTTATCTATCTGGGCTCGTTTGCTGTTGGTTTCCTGAAATCAATGTTGGGAATAACTGTGTTAAGCAGTATTGTACTTGCGTGGTTTTTTTATTACTTTCTCAAAAAATTAAATCTTACCAAGCACCCATTACTACTCACTTCTTTTTTTTTGTTTCTCCCTCGACTTCTTGTAGTAAGAAGCGTCGGCTCTCCAGAGCCAATGTTTCTTTTGTTTATCCTTAGTTCACTCTTTTTCTTCGAGAAAAGAAATTATCTTTTAGCAGGTTTGTTAGGAGGATTTGCGGCAATGACAAAAACCCCAGGTATTCTGCTCTTTCCAGC
>JBBQLR010000076.1:0-2853 GCA_038328135.1 Patescibacteria group bacterium
GGACCTCTTGTTTCTTGCCATGTCCTAGGGTAAAGAAGCGGCCAACGGAGGAGATCCAGTTTAACTTGGTCGTTAGTCGTTGGTCGTTAGTCGACAGCAGCTTAACTGGGGGGTAGAGGACAGTAGCGTTTTTATTCCACATCTTTTTTACCCATCCCTTCACATATTCGGAGTGGCAAATGAATGTATCGTATGAATTAAGCCGTTTATTCATATCTGGGTAAACGCCAGCACGAAGACGGTCATCTACTCGTTCCTTTAAGGGGATGGGGAATAGCGATTGGAGATTGGTTTTTTGGAAAAATAGCAATATGTAGTTAAATAATCCGGTTCTCTGTTGGGTGGGAAAGTGCACGTAGTAGATATTTTTCTTTCCTATTCCATACGAATAATCCATGAAGGAAATGTTGATGAATAGGTCGACGGTCGAGAGTCGTTGGTCGATAGCCGGAAGATATGTTGAGAAGGCAATTCCAGTCAAATCAATACCAAGTTTTTCTTTAATTTTTTCAGAAGAAACTTCATCATTTGACACAAGAGTTACCTCATAGCCAGCGTCTCGTAGCGTGGTTGCCATCGTGCACGCCACCACTTCCCCACCACCAAGGCCCGAAAGCCATTTATCGTAGATAATTGCGGTAGGCATATATGAAGTAATTATACATTCTATTCTTCCTTTATTTACTCACGTACTCAAGGCGGGAGACTCTTGATTCATGATTATGAAGAATTGAGTGGGTCTCTTTTCTTGATTCGCGTACTTCGATACGAAATTCATTTATTTCTTTACGGAAATCATAAAACTCACGCATTATTTCATCTTTGACATCTCCGATAAAAGCAACAATTTCAACAAATCCTGAATTCATCCTGGTTTCAAGCGACTTTAGCTCTGCTTTTGTCGCAAAAACAGCCTCAAGTTTTTTGATATCTGAATCAGTAATCATAGCATCTCAATTTAATCAAATAATGATAACAATTACAATAATAAGTTATTAAAAATATTTTGTCAGTCGTTTATAAGCCGCATTAATCACAATTTAGCCCTTCATTAAGGGATAAAAAAGCGATTAGTGGTAAGAGGCTTCTTATGAAGAGTATTTGTCATTCCCGCGAACGCGGGAATCCAGTGGTTAATTTACAATATTGAAAATTATAGGATCCACCCCTTCGGGTGCAGGCCCTCCTCCGAGGGGATGACAAACAGAAATAAAATACTTAATTTGTTCGGACATTTTTTTTAATAGATAGATAATTATGTTCAATCTTCGCTGCCAATATATGTTTCAATTTTTCTGAGCGTTTTTTATTTAGCTCTGAGAAATGAGCTATGAAAAACCATGAAACGCCGAAATATTGGCTTTGTTGTTGTAATCTGTTGTTTTTGATTCCAAATGGTATACGAAGAAGTGATTTGAAAAAGAATTTAATATATTCCCTCCAAAATATCCGCTTCGGGAACCAATAAAACATATGAAGAAGCCTTCCAAGCTCGCTATGATATATAAAGAAGTTCGAGAACTCCCCGCTTGATGATGCATGGTTGTGATGAACTATTGCATGTGGAGCATACATTATTTTAAATCCATGCATCCGTGCTCGTTCACTTAGTTCTACATCTTCGTAATACATAAAAAACGAGTCATCAAGAAGTCCAATTTCATCGAGAACTGATTTTCGATAGAGAGCTGCTACAGCGCATGCAGCATCAATTTCTCTTTCTTTATCAAACTGACCATGATCTTCTTGATACTCTTGTATTTTCCCCTCCGGGATTGCACCTCGATCTTGGGCATACCCATTGGGAAATATTCTTATTCCTGCATTTTGGATTTTATTCGTGTTTCCTAAATATACTTTTGGGTTAACAGCAAATATTTTTTCATCTTTTTCTGCAACTTTTACAAGCTCCGTGAGCCATTCTTTATCTACGATGCAATCGTTGTTTAATAATATGACATATTTTCCCTTGGCAATCTTTATTCCTTCGTTATTTCCTCCGGCAAAGCCGAGATTTTCCGTAAGATAAAGAGATTGGAAATTGGCGAGCGCGGCGTCATTCCCGCGAAGGCGGGAATCTATATAATTTTCAATCACTTCTTTACTTTTATCCCGTGAGGCGTTGTCTACGACTATTATTTCAAATCTATCTTTGGGGTAGGAAAGCCTAGAAAGTGATTCAAGCGTGTCTTTTAATATTTTCTCACCTTGGTAGTTAAGGATGATAATGGAGCAAAATGGCAAGTTCATACTATTATTTTACCAATCTATTGTGAAGATTACAGTACCACTGCCACAGTTTGTAAAATTTTGCAGATGTAATTTTATTGAGGTTTTTTTCAAGTGAAATTATTTTTTTCTCAAGCAAAATATATTCCTCAATAAGATCTTCTTTTGTTTTATCAATCAGCAAAGGGTTGCTATATTTTTCTTTCAAAAAGTGCTTTGCGCTTGTTTGTTTAATGGAGTGTTGACGGTATTTCAATAACGGTTCAGCAATATGAAAAGCATTCCATCCATCCCTAATAATCTTTAGATACAGATAATGATCGATTTCATAGCCACCTTTTTTTTTCAAATCCATGAGCATCCACGGCGGCCTTAGTTCTTACGAGCGATGCATTATGAATATAATTTTTTGATTCAAGTAACTGTTTATCGAATTCTGGAAACATTATTTTATATTCTCTCGTATCCGTAATAGTTTTATCTTCATCAATTTCATAGAAAACACTTTCTGCCCGAGGGCCAAACAGAACAAAATCCGTATATACTATGGCAGTTTGAGGCTGCGAATCCAAAAACATCTTCGTTTTTTCAATAAATGATGTATCGTAAATATCATCTCCATCA
>JBBQLR010000077.1:0-2827 GCA_038328135.1 Patescibacteria group bacterium
TCCTATCATGAAAACAGATGTAAAACTTCTGAAAGAGATTCATCTTATGCCAGAAGAATTCAAGGGACTCTATGGCATACGCATCTCAGGAGATATAACTCACATCATCAGCTTTGATAAAGACCAGAATTATATCGATATTACCATAAAAGATACGTACGTTACATTACTTATGAACTCGCTTTTTGATTTTATGTGGGCGCGAAGTGAAAAATATTGACTATTGAACGTTTTTTGATGTGGTAGCCGAATGGTTTCCAGGCGACTTATCCGCAAGATAGGTATATGTATGTCCGATTCCTACCCACATCTCTTATGAATATTATCCAATCATATCTTGAAAATCGACAAAAAACGTGTTCAGAGTATTCTTTGACGGATAGTGATAAAGAGGAGATTGCCACATCAGGAATTGAATCGTATATCTTTAAAAAACTGTCTACAAAAAAAGCAATACATATCTCCATAACAGAGAATAGACCGATTCAGGCTGTCTATTTCTTGGGAGGATATAAACTCTATCGACTCCCCTCATCTCCTGAGGCAGATTGGGCGGAATTTTTTAATATCGCTTATGTTTTAGAATATTTAGCTCCTATTGCTGCGGCTTATAAACCGGGCGTTATTTTATCGTACTACACACATACTCTTTTAATGGAGAAACACGATAATCTCGATACAACAGAAATTAATACGTATATGAACTCCTTTCAAACAGTCATTAATTCTTTTTTGAAGTATACGCCACTCAACATGACAGTTCGTATTTGGAGAGATGCCGACCTGTATGGAAGAGATTGAAGGTGTTGCACAAGCAAAACAAAACTATGAATCCCTCCCACCTGAGCAACAACTTCATTTTCAAAAAATAGGAACGCTCAATATAAAATGGAGTGGAAAAGAAGACTGGAGTACATTGACAGAAAAAGAGAAGCAACAAAAAATAATAAGGGGTATTTATTTTGAACTCGTTGCAACTAGCGTGTTAAAAAGATTATAATTTACGGCTAAAGGCGAAGATAAAGTGTGTTTATTTACCAAAGCCTCTCCCCTTTTTATCGGAATTGGCTCGACAAAAAATTCTATGGTAAAGCATTGGACCGGATTTGGTGTACTTGAAAAAAGAAATGAGCTATATGAGGAGCACATTTTGTCACCTTTACAATTGGAACAAGTACAGACGTTGCAAAACAAAAAGTATCCCGTTTCCCTCATTCCCTTACTAAATTTGAAAGAAATTACTGTGTTTGATACTCCGCTCGACTTCACGACAAAATTTCCTGTTAAAACAATCTAAACTATTGATATTGACATTGCAAATATGGCAGTCTACAATAGCAAGTGTCTATGAAGAGAATTTTTGAACTCATAAATAGAAATTGGGAAGGTTCGGCGCTCCATAAGACATATTCAAATAAACACAGCCACCCACCTGTCATAACCATCTCTCGTGAACGGGGATCGGGCGGCCGACCAATTGCATATCTGGTTGCAAAGAAACTAAATAGTCCGTGGCGAGTATATCATAAAGATATTATTGACGAAATTTCCCAGGAAACCACGCTCGACCCCGAACTTGTCGAGCAACTCGATGAACATCAATCATCTGCAATTAAAGAGTTGCTGAATACTATTTTCGGGAATAAATTTCTTTCCATTAATTCTTATTACAAGCATCTTCTCCATATTTTAGCCTCAATTGGGACACGGGGATACGCGGTGGTTATTGGTCGGGGAGCTAATTTCCTGTTTCCGGATGCCCTCAAGGTACGTATCGTTTCCAGCATGGAAGACCGTATTCAGGCAATGATGAAATATGAACACATTACAAGCAAAGAAGCAAAAAACCAAATAGCTGCATCTGATTTGGAACGAAATAAATTCTCACAGGAGCTTTTCCAACATGACTGTCGCAATTCTCACCACTATGACCTCGTCATACGTACGGGTAAAAATATCGATGTGGAAGAAGCTGCCGAATTAATCGTAGCTCTCGCAAAAAAGAAATTTAACTGATTATTCTTCTTTTTCTATCTCAATTTCAATAGAAGGACCCATTGAAGAAGCGATAAACATCGCTTTTATCTGGGCTTTTCCTACTGCATTGATGAATGCTTGAGCATTCTCAGTAAGATTTTTAGAATCATAACTGAGTTTACCAATAAGTTGGTGAATAAGAGGAAATTTTGGCTCTGTCTTCCATCGCAATGTACCTTTCAGGAATTTCTGTGCTACTTCTTCTGGATTTGCAGATACAGTTCCCGCTTTTGGATTTGGCATAAGGCCTTTTGGACCCAATACCTTTGCAAAACGAGCAAGCTTAGACATGAAAGAAGGATGAGTGATGAGAACGTCAAACTCTATTTTTCCATTTGCAAGTTGTTCAAGAACTGTGTCGTTTACAATTGCGACTCTCACTGTCTTTCCTGTGGAATGAGGAAGCTCAACTTCACCTCGAAGCCCAGTTTTTTCCACGTTCATGTGAAGATCGACTGATTCATCGAATGAAACATATTTTGCTTTTTTGAGGAGTTCCACCGCTTCTGCGAGCTTCATTTTTTTGACTGTTCCGAGCTTTTTCTTTGCTTCCAAGTATTTTTTTCCTCGAACTTTTTTTGAAACATTAACTTTTGCTGTTTTTGCTTCATTTTTCTTTGCTTCTACATCCTTTGACTTTGCTTTAGCAACCTTTTCTTCTTTAGCAGTTGGAGCTGCTACGTCTCCAGTTTCTGTTTTATGTTCCTCTTTTTGTTGTTTTTCAATATCGGCAAGTCCGAGTATTTGTGTACGAATTTTTCCCATGGATTTTTAAATAAATATAATTTTT
>JBBQLR010000078.1:0-2742 GCA_038328135.1 Patescibacteria group bacterium
GTTCATCAAGTTAAAACAAAAGAATATGGATTTTTTAATAATTCGTTAGCTAAGCAAGGAAAGCTCGTTGGTATTCATCACAGTTGGAAAGAACATATCTATTCTTCTTTTCAGGATAACCTATCTTATTTAGTTGTAATGAATGTGCTCAAACAAAAGGAAAGAGAGATGATTGAACAGATTTTTAAAGATAATGATGCTCTTATAGTCTGCGATTCCCCTCGTCTTGTTCACAATGATCTCGCCGATTGGAATCAATTAACTGATGGTAAAAAAATTACTGGATTTTTGGACTGGGATGAAGCATTTTCCGGTGACCCTATCTGCGACTTTTCCACGTATTCCCTATTCTATGATGATAACCGTCTCAATAATCTCGTTCGTGGATACGAAACGGTAACAAAATTACCGACTGATTTTGAGTCTAAATTTCACCTCTATCGTCTGAGATATATCGTTTCAAAATTATCCCTACGAACAAAGCGCTCAGTATTTGAAGATACGCCATTTCTTAGACAATTTTTAAAGCATTCAAAAGAATTACTGGTGAAGGAGCTCGCCTATTACTCACGTTGAAGTCTGATGATGGTATTTATTGCTACAATATATAGATGACTCTTGAACAATTTTTGATACTTCATCCCAAAAAATACCTCATCTTCGATCTTGACGAAACGTTGGCGAAGCTCAAAATCGACTGGTCGACGATCACAAGGGGGTTATTTGAATTAGTTGCAACGTTTGATGAACCCCTGACTAAACAGCTCTATCCAAAAAGGTTTTCTGCAATCCATTTATGCAATACGGTTGTAAAAAAACATGGACAGATTGCCCAAAATATATTAAATGCATTTGTAGAAGAATACGAACGTGAACATTATTCAGGATATATTCCAAATACACTTCTCATTGAATTTATCAAATCCACTAAAGAACAATACTCCAATTATTTGTGGACCACAAATACAGATGGCGTTATTTCAGATTTTTTAAATAAAGAAAATATTAATGGTCGATTTACAAAAATTATTTCACGTAAGATAGTCGCGCAGCTTAAGCCTGAAAAGGATGGATTTGATCTCATTTATAAATCTAATACTCCCCTGTCTGATTATATACTTATCGGTGATAGTATCAATGATGAAGGAGCCGCAAAAAATGCAGGAATTGATTTCTTCAAAATAGATTACTTTACCCGTCACAATGCTCCACTCTATTGATATTGACATTGCAAATATGGCAGTCTACAATAGCAAGTGTCTATGAAGAGAATTTTTGAACTCATAAATAGAAATTTAGAAGGCTCGGCGCTCCATAAGACATATTCAAATAAAAACAGTCATCCTCCCGTTATCACAATCTCTCGTGAACGAGGCTCAGGCGGCCGACCCATTGCCTATCTTGTTGCAAAGAAACTAAATAGTCCGTGGCGCGTATATCATAAAGATATCGTTGAAGAAATTTCTCAAGAGACCACACTCGACCCTGAACTTGTGGAACAACTTGATGAACATCAATCCTCTGCAATCAAGGAGTTATTAAATACTATTTTTGGAAAAAAATTTCTTTCCATCAATTCCTACTACAAACATCTTCTCCATATTTTAGCCTCAATTGGGACACGAGGATATGCAGTGGTTATTGGCCGAGGAGCTAATTTCCTGTTTCCAGATGCCCTTAAGGTACGTATCGTTTCCGGTATGGAAGATCGCATCCAAGCAATGATAAAGTATGAGCATATTTCAAGCCGAGAAGCAAAAAACCAAATTGCTGCTTCCGACTTGGAACGAAATAAATTTTCACAGGAACTTTTCCAACATGACTGTCGCAAATCTCACCACTATGACCTCGTTATACGAACGGGTAAGAATATCGATGTTGAAGAGGCTGCGGAAATAATCGTCGCTCTCGCAAAAAAGAAATTTAACTGATTATTCTTCTTTTTCTATCTCAATTTCAATAGAAGGACCCATTGAAGAAGCGATAAACATGCTTTTTATTTGGGCTTTTCCTACAGCATTGATGAATGCTTGAGCATTCTCAGTGAGATTTTTAGAATCGTAACTGAGTTTACCGATAAGCTGGTGGATAAGAGGAAATTTTGGTTCTGTCTTCCATCGCAATGTTCCCTTCAGGAATTTTTGAGCAACTTCTTCTGGATTTGCTGATACGGTTCCCGCTTTTGGATTTGGCATAAGGCCTTTTGGACCCAATACCTTCGCAAAACGAGCAAGCTTTGACATAAATGAAGGGTGAGTGATGAGAACATCAAACTCTATTTTTCCATTTGCAAGTTGTTCAAGAACTGTGTCATTTACGATTGCGACTCTTACTGTCTTTCCTGTGGAATGAGGAAGTTCAACTTCACCTCGAAGTCCTGTTTTTTCCACATTCATGTGAAGATCTACTGACTCATCAAAAGAAACATATTTTGCTTTTTTAAGAACCTCAACAGCTTCGGCAAGCTTCATTTTTTTGACTGTTCCGAGCTTTTTTTTGGCTTCCAAATATTTTTTTCCTCGAACTTTTTTTGAAACGTTGACTTTTGCTGTTATGGCTTCATTTTTCTTTGCTTCTGCATCCTTTGACTTTGCTTTAGCGACCTTTTCTTCTTTAGCAGTTGGAGCTGCTACGTCTCCAGTTTCTGTTTTATGTTCCTCTTTTTGTTGTTTTTCAATATCGGCAAGTCCGAGTATTTGTGTACGAATTTTTCCCATGGATTTTTAAATAAATATAATTTTT
>JBBQLR010000079.1:0-2454 GCA_038328135.1 Patescibacteria group bacterium
TCGTGTTTGTTGGACTAGATCCAATTACGGAAGCCTTTAAGGGACATGTTGAACTCGATGGAAGTGGATATATACCAACTAGTGAAGTAATGAAGACAAATACAGAGGGAGTTTTCGCGGCAGGGGATGTAAGAGTGAAAACTGTAAGACAAGTAATCACCGCGTCTGCTGATGGGGCAATTGCTGCAATTACTGCAGAAGAATATATAAATGAAAAATTTAAATAGCCTCTCGGCAATTGGATAGCAAAAGCACTAGAATGGGGGAAGATTTACTGGGAATTGGAATTGCAAAATAGAATCCAAGGAAATTAGAAAATTTCAATTAAAAAAGGGCATGATTAATAAACGCCAAAGATTCATTATTTAAAAAAATGACTAAGCTACAACAGGGAAAATTAATGATTTCAAGTTATTAAAATCATCTTTTAAGTGGGAATAACAAGCATCTAAGTGTTGACAAATCATAATCCCATATACTCTGATGTACCACATTTTTGTAGAGCGATGTCTTCCAGATTCGAGCTTGTAATCAATCTTTTCACGCTTGTTAGATCGCTCGACAGAGGTACGACGTTTGTAAACAAAATTCCACTTTTCCGATTCTCTTAGAGTTTTAGGAAACAGACGCAAGTTATCTTTATTAAATGTGTGGTATGTACGTCCGAATTTGGCTTTAGAACATGGTGTAGGGCAAGGGTTTTTAGATTCACTTCCCCTGTTGCATCTCCATTTTTGCCGATTTTGAGTGTTATCTTTTCCATTAGGCTTCATTTCTATATTGAGGGAGCAAATTGGGATACCTTTAGGAGAAATACTAATATCACTATTAGTGGGTGTGTTTTTCTTACTACGATTGTTTAAATCAATAAATGGCTCTGTATTTTGATGATCTAAAAGAAGATAAATAGCTTCTGCATCATGAGCAGCATCAAGAAGCATTCTATCTACCGTGCCCAAGGTGAAACGTTGCTTGAACTCAGTCGAACTAACAACGAGACTTACCGCATCATGCCTAGAGGCAGGTTGCAGTCTTGGATATAATGGTAAATCGTAATGGCTATCGGAAGCAGAAAGCATGTATAGATGATAGCCAATAAAGAATTTTTCTCTTGCACTGTCCCACCCGGAGTTGCAGTCGGGCTGGGAATAGATTCTAGAGTGGTTACAATGAGCAATACCTTGGGCACGACAATCACAAGTTGATTTACTTCGAGGATAAACAGAAGTTACTATAGGAGTTCCATCCCCTGCAACACTTAGGGAATTAATATCTCCAAGTAAACCAAGCTTAGCCGAAAAGGCAAGAATTTGAGTTTGGAAAAAGTGAAATAGTCTATCAGATGGCATTGCTTTTTTTATATCAGAATGACGAATCATCCATTCGACCAGACGTTTAACTTTTCCAGGTGTCGTAGTTGGTGCTTTTTCACCCTTTTTACCTTTTTTAATTTTACGCTTACGCTTTTTCTGTTTATGTGGTTTAAGATTGTTCTCACTGGATGCCCAAAGGCGTTTTAAGAAATCGTAGAAAGTGCCAACACCAGGGATGTCACCGGGTTCAAAACCACTTAAGATAGCATAGTATGGAACACGCTTCATTTCGTTAACCCATTCCGTAATGCCGATCTCAGGTTTCGTCATGAGGAAAAGAAGGTATGAACGGAGCATGGAGGCAGGATCTCGGGGGTTCGGACCCTTCGGGTCATAACAATCTTGAAGCAAAGTAGTTAAGTAAGATAAGTCGATCATCCAAAATTTTGCGACAAGATGCCAATCACTTTTGACGATAACGAAGGTTACGCCAGAATAGTGCTCTTGGAGACGTTCAACGACTGAATTTTGGTATACAGAATGTGAAATTAGTATAGGTTTCATACAAATACCTCCCATTTTGTTCAAAAAGGAAAATGTATCCCTTTTTTAGCAATTATGGTGGTGTTCCGAAAAAGTCAAGTGTTTTTCAACGCAAAATTAAAAATATTTGATTGAATACGAATTTCCATTTTTTATAGATTAAAATTAAAATTCCTCCCACAAAAGTAGGAGGAATTCAACAAAAGAATTTTAAGGAAACCCTTAAAATTCAACCCTCGGCGATTGCCGAGAGGCTATTATTTTGAAAGGAGGAAACAACTCATAAAAACACAAGTTTGAAAGGAGTGATTTAAATGGATATTGCTTATAAAGTAACGTTTATTGTAGGAATTTTATATACCTTTATTTCATTTGCAATAAGCGGTATTTCAGGGGCATTGCATCTAGGAAACCATGTAGGCGACATGCATAATCATATTTATGGTCACCATCCACAGGGTGATATGGGAAATATCGACAATCATGGTTCACATATTGGACATGATTTAGGAATTACACATACCATTCTTTTATGGCTTACAGTTTTGATAAATCCCCTTGTGGCGGTATCCTTTTTGACTGTATTTGGGGGCTTAGG
>JBBQLR010000080.1:0-2369 GCA_038328135.1 Patescibacteria group bacterium
CGTCAGCGATAACCAGCTTGAAGTCTTTTTCATGAGGCATAAAAGAAATCCAAATATTATTTGCTTCTGCATCAAAACTGTTGTCAATTATGTCTGATAGAGCGGCAAAATTACCATATCCAACATATCTAATTGCCTCAATGAGTTTGCCTGCGTTTGGAAAGTTATCTGTATGTTCTTCTAGGAGAGATGGGGAGTTTATTGTTTGGACTGACGTGGACATAATATAAAAATTTACCCTCGGTGTGCTTTACACCAAGGAATTATTAATTAATATATAAATTATATGGTATAGACCTTCATTTGTCAAGTACTAGTATGCGATGCTATATACCTTTAATATATGTTCTGCAGGCGAGCACCATAATTATTTTTCTTAAAAGATTAGTATATGAAGTATAGATATGCCGACATTAAAGTTAAATTTCTTCTATTTCCTTCATTGAGGTGTTTTTACCGTATATTATTTCTTTAATTGCCGTTTTTGCTTTTAGGAAAACGGTTGCCTGATTTGAAGAAATATTTGGAGCAACGGCGGCATCATCGCAGAATTTATCTTTTCCATTTCTGTAGCTATAGAGGTTTGTGATACTTACATCCATATTAGATTCATTCTTGCAGGCAGTTTTATCGTTTTTTTCATATTCCTCAAGGAGAATTTTAAATTCATTTTGATGTTTATTATTAGCCAAAATATAAGTCCCATCCTTATCGCTCCAGTCGTAATAATCGGTCCAATTCATCCTACAACCCCAACATCCAAGATATCCTATATCGCCGGAAATACTTACAGTGGTATTATCCATATATGGTTCACTTGGAATAAACCTAATGAATACCCATCTCCCAGTACTATCGGAGAATGATTTTTTGAATACGAGCTTATATTCCTTCCCCTCTTTCCTATATATCCCTATAGCGCTGTTATACCACGTTGTCCAATCGATAACAGAAATAATGGAAACATACTCCTTTCCCTTGCCCATCTCGAATATCCGGATACGATGCTTCGTTTTTGTTGGGCTACTATCCTTATTTAAAGTAAATTGAAACAAATCTGGGAAGTTATTTTTATCAATGACTAGAGTGGAACCCCTATACAACTTATCATCGCATATCCTGATTGCCCCTTCCTTAGATTCGGTGTAATCCTGGACTTCAAATGCATTCTGACACTGTATTATTGGACGAGAGATGTATCTGTATGCATAAATTCCAGAAAGAACAATCAGACAACAGACAAACCAAGACTTTTTTATGATCCTGAAATATTGCATAGCCTCAATATATCATATTTTTGACTTTATTGGCTTAATCTGACACAATAAACACATATGTTGGCCTCACTTAATAGATTTATGAAGGGACTTACCGATTATCTTCTGCAGTGGGTGCGTTTTTTTGGAAGGATTCTAATTACCATTGGATCCATTCTTGCAAGGCAGCACAAAAACTCTTTTCTCGTTGCCTCTCGAGTAATTGAAACGTGTATGAGGTCTTTTCTAATACGAATTAAGGTTGTTGATGTGATTGATCGTGACCCGCTCCATGTGACATTCGTAACACATATGCAATCTTCGTATTCAAACAGAATAGATTGGTCATTTTTCCGACTTGAGCTGATGCTACAGCTCGGGTGTGGGTTTCATGACATTGCTACTTATTACATTGGAACAAGCGGCTCAGCTTCTATCTATTATGTTGATATTACCCGAACCGCTCTTTCAAACCTTGAACTTGGTCGAGCCGAGTCTGAGCCAGACCTGTTTAAGGAACGCGACACAGAATATAGGCTCAAACGAACCCTCGAGCTAGCACGGGAAACCACATTAACGCCGGAACTACTCGAAAAAGAACTGGGAATTTCCTCTTACCATGCAAATCTCTTGTATACCCAGGCAACGAAATCTGAGGCTTTGCCAAAACGGCCAAGGGGGAAATTGGTGAATTAGGAACGTTAAGTATTTTCGGAAGAAAAGGCAAAAACATCATACTGTTATAATCCACCTATATGAAATCACTTTTAAAAAACGGATTATTCTCGCTCATCTTGTTGGTTTTAATTGTTTTTGGAATTGTACTAATTGTATTTATTACAAAACAGTCTCCCCTTAATCAGCCATCTGTTGTTACACAAATTCAAGGATTAAATAGACTTGAAACTATTGTCTATTCAGTGGAAAAAATAGTGCAGAAGGGAGACCAGGGGAGCGTGTTACAATCCTTTTTATTTGGAGACAAGATATTATTTATCGCATACGGCCAGGTAACGGCGGGAGTGGATTTATCTAAACTAAAACCAGACGAAGTAACGGTTAATGGGAAAAATGTATCAATACAACTTCCCGCACCGCAAATTCTGTCAACTC
>JBBQLR010000081.1:0-2254 GCA_038328135.1 Patescibacteria group bacterium
AATAAAAAAATATATAGCAATAAATTCCGTGTTGTCAAATCTGTGAACTATTCTTTGACAATGGATATGGATATGGATAAGGAGAAATATGGAAAAAACCGATCGAAAAGAAAAAACGAGTTTCATCATAGATGATGCACAAAGTGTAAAAACTCGGATATAGTTGATGAAAAAGGCTTGCTAAAACAGTAAAATATTATTTCACATATAGCCTGAAGGGCTTAAAATTGCAACAGCCCAGGGCATCGCCCTTAGCTTTATACACATTTTATTTGACATAATTCTTATTTTGATATATCCCAAAATGCTTTTTTTGGGAGAAAATCATGTGTCAGATATTTGAAAAAGATCTTTTTATAAAGGAATGTTTTGGTTCAGTCGAACTTGGAGATAAGAGACTAAATAAGCGACTAGAAAAGGTGGCTAAACGGATGATTGATAATCCAAAAGCAAGTGTGCCTGCTCAGATGAGCACTTGGAATGAAGCTATAGGATGTTACCGTCTGTTAAATAATCCACATGTTACTCATAAGCGAGTTCAATCTAGTCACTTGATGAATACAAGAAAAAGAGCGACAGACAGTAATAAAGTCATCTTGTTTATCCAAGACGGTTCTGAAATAGAGACTCAAAAAAGTACAAAAGGTACAGGTCCTATTGGTAACCATACCGTTCAAGGAATTATGATGCATAATTGTTTGGCTGTAGAATATGACGAAAAAAATCCAAAAGTTATTGGTTTAGCCAATCAAAGAATATGGGAAAGGGATGATATTGTACTGAGTAGAAGTGAAACTCGTTCCCAAAGGAATAAAAGAACAGGAAAAGAATCTGAACATTGGCTCAAAACTTTAAAAAGCATTGGATCTCCTCCTGAAAAGACCAGATGGGTAAGCGTTGGGGATAGAGGAAGTGATGTATACGAATATATAAGTGGGTCAAAAAAATTAGGTTGGGAATCAGTTACGAGAGCGTCTCAAGATCGTTTAGTTGAAGTGAATGGAGAACCGAGACATTTGAAGGAGTGGGCAGCTTCGCTTGAAGTTTGTGGAAGCAAGAAAATTTGGATTAGAAGGAAAAATGAGACTAAGGCTAAAGAAGTTGAAGTTTTTATCTCATTTGGGACCGTGATCATATCTCCACCGAAGAGGCTTGGTAAAAAAGAAGAGCCAATCGCTCTATCGGTGATAAGATGTTTTAATGAAGAAGAGGAAATAGATTGGATATTGTATTCAACCATTCCAGTTAATTCTTTTGAAGAAGCTGTAGAAAAAACTAACTGGTATGCGACTAGATGGACGATAGAAGAGTATCATAAATGTCTGAAAACTGGATGTAAAATAGAATCAAATCAATTTGAGAATGTGGAACCGGTAGAAGTGCTGTTGGGGATACTAAGCATAGTTGCTACTCTCTTGATTCAAATGAAACAATTAGGGCGTGACGAGAGTAATACGTTAGCACAAGAAGTTACGCCAGATATTGCCTTAAAAATAATATGTAAAAGATATCAGTTAGATAAAGAGAAAATTACAGTAAGAGATTTTTGGAGAGCTGTTGCGATGTTAGGAGGTTTCTTAGGCAGGAAATCTGATAAGGATCCTGGTTGGCAAACGATCTGGGGAGGATGGTTAAGGTTATTAGATATGTGGGTGGGTGCAGAGATACTGATGGGTATATGAGAAGCGATTAGGAAAGAAAAATCAATTCTATAAATATATGAAAACACATATATATGATAAAAATTTGTGTATAAAGCTAAGGGCATCGCCCTGGGTAAGACAAGAAAAAATAATGCAGCCTGAAGGGTTGCGATAACGCTCAATCCCACACATATTTTTCGTCATAAGTTGGCACAATCATAGGTTGTCGCTTTTTAGTGCTGAAAATAATATGAATTAAAATGTTAGAGAGAGATTGTGCTATTATTTACCTCTTGCAGCCCTTCAGGCTGCATTATTTTTTCTTGCCTTACCCAGGGCGATGCCCTGGGCTGTTGCAATTTTAAGCCCTTCAGGCTATATGTGAAATAATATTCTGCTATTTTCGCAAGCCTTTTTTCTCAACTATACCTGTGTTTTTTACACTTTGTGCATCAACTATGATGAAACTCGTTTTTTCTTTTCGACCGTTTTTTTTCATATTTCCCCTTATCCATTGTCAAAGAATAGTTCACAGATTTGACAACACGAAATTTATAACATTAAACGATACTCAGGAATTTGACAGTGGTTGCCATAATCGCGTACGCGGG
>JBBQLR010000082.1:0-2207 GCA_038328135.1 Patescibacteria group bacterium
TTTGATATTCTTGTATTTATTATCCCTAAGTTTTTTCAGTAACGTAAAATAGTTGCAATAAATAATTCTCCATTCTATTCTCCAGTCTATGGTGAAGGTGATGAGCAAACTCCATGCAATATTGAGAATATTGGGTTCGGAGAAGATAATAGCCCCCTTAGGAGCTAACGTATTCCTGATTTTGGAGAGATAGACATCCAAATCGACATGGTGAAGGATATCACACCCAACAATTGCTTTACTTAAAACATCAGGTAGAACTTGAGATGTTTTCAATAGATTTTTTATACTATTGATTTGTGATACTTTATTTGAAAGCGCTTTGAGGGAGTTATTACTAACATCGACAGCCGTTACATGGATTCCCTGCATTAAAAGTGGAATGGATAGTCTCCCGTTTCCACAACCGAAATCAATAACGGAGTCGATCTTTCTCTTCTCAATTTCTGTAATAATATTGCCAATTTCCGTCTTTGTATGCTTTGGTGGGTCCACAAGAAAATCTTCGTTATATCGATGACTTATTTCGTTAAAGTGGTTTGCTTGTTTTTTATCGATCATATATTTTTTTTAAAAATGTAAACCAAGGGATGGTCATAAACTGTGAATGCTTCCTCACTCCATTGATCCGGAAACTCAATAGATATCCCCAAATAGCGAAGCGATGGATAGGAAGAGAATTCTTTCAGTAATTTAAACTGCCCCTTTCCTTCTAACATACCTTCATAAAACTTGCTTGCGATTGGGTACCGTTCTGGCGTTTTTGGGATACTCCCCCATCCTCTATTTGAAGACATGATGTAATAATCGGCCTCATTCAACTGTCTTTTTAAGGTATTCCATTTTTCAGTGGTGTCTGGATCAAAAATATGAATTTCAAGAGTCTGATAATTACGACTACTTGGATCCTGCACCATGAGTGGAAGTGGATCATCCCAATATTCATATGTTAACTTGCTATTTGCGGGAATAGTGTTAAATATCCACTTCGAAGCAGCTACACGAGAATGATCTTTGGTGTAAATGGACATAAAGGCAAGTGGCCAATAGAGAACCAATACGATAATCAAACCGATTGAGGCAGCCTTTATTTGCTTAGGGAGCTTGTTGAACCTTTTATAAAGAAAATCAATTGCTATAGCTGCAAAAATAGCCATGAACGGATAGATAAATATAAGATATCTCATCGTCTTTGCAACCTGGATCGATTGATAAAAAATGAATCCGATTACCCACAACAAGACGAGATAAATGACACTCAGTTTTTTTTGTCTTAAAAGAAGAATAAAACCAAGTATTGATAGGAGGAAATAAAATGGCCCAACTCCGAAAAAAATAAGATTGGTTAGGGACAAAAATGGTGAGGCATGAATCCATTGATTCGCTGGAGGGAACATAATTGCCGGATTATCAAAAGATTTCAAGACAGCGATACTATTCAGGAATATTTTGCTCAACCGAAAATCAGAAATAGTACTCGTTTCAAAATAATAAGGAGAACCGAATCGAAGTGCAGAATATGAACTAAGAATAAATAATCCAACACCTTTGAACATAAAACGCCACCCCCGTTCATACATTCCAATAATTAAGAATATCCCAATTAGCGGAGCAAAAAATAGTGCACTCACCTTGCATGCTATAGCCATGCCAAAAAATAGTCCAGAAAGAAACATATTCGAAAACAAACTCTCCTTTTTATTTACTACAATTTTAACCGAGAAGTAAAAGCTTACCCAACAAAATAAATTAAGAAATGTGTCCACGGCAAAAAAATGGGAAAGTTGAATGGGGAGAACTGCTATTGCATACAATAATGCCGCAAAATATTTAACCAATGGTGAAAGGTTGAGTTTTTTTTCAACTAAACCAAGTAGTTTATAAATGATGAGTATTACGAATGAATCTGCTATTCCAGACAGCATCCTTCCCTGGAGATTAAACAAGTCATACGTATCGTTATATAAATATTGAGCAAGCACTTTATTGATAAGGAGTGGAAAAGTTCCATAGACGAAGAACCCATGCCCTTTGTTAACCGGATTAAACGAGGATTTATTCTGATCGAGATAGGTCGAAAGATTGGCAGGTATTTTCACATCAACACCGACCATTGTTAAAAACCGTTCATCCGGATGGAGGTGCCACCCCTGGTCCCAGTTATTACCAAAGAGACGTAAAAAAATCCCAAGCAGAATAATCCCAAA
>JBBQLR010000083.1:0-2155 GCA_038328135.1 Patescibacteria group bacterium
AGTTATGATTTACAAATGGGTCTTTCTGAAGCCTTAAAACGAGCTGAATATATAATTGTCCCTTCTCGCAGAATCTTCAAAAATCACGCTGCAACAGAATACCCACAAATTGCATCCTATTATGCAGATTTATTTTCAGGAGATTTAGGATTTGAAAAAGTAGTAGAGTTTTCATCATACCCTCAAATAAAATTCTTAGGCAAAACTATTATCGAATTTCCGGATGAAAATGCAGAAGAAACATGGACAGTGTTTGATCACCCAGTAATTAGGATATATAAAAAAGCATCTAAACTGAAAGCTGAAAACCTAAAGCTGAAAGCTCAAGATAATTTTGATTTTAATACCTATAAAACTACCAACTACCAACTACTAGCTACTAACTACCATCTCCTTGTCGCTGACTCACCAGAAAAATGGGAGAAGGGGTTGATGTTTGTTAAGAATAAACAAGATATTGGCGGATTAGATGGAATGATTTTTGCTTTTCCAGACAGCCGTCCCCGATCATTCTGGAATAAGAATACGGTTTCAGACCTGAAGCTTTATTGGATAGATAAAAAACAAGTTCTAGGTACTTCAGACATGCCTTCCATTACTAAAATGGGGGGGATTATATCTACTTTTTCCTCTCCCTCCCATGCGGACACGGTGATTGAGATTATTAAATAGCCATTATTTATTAAGCGCTTCAAGCCCGGGAAGAGTGCCTTTTTCTATGAGTTCTAACATCGCTCCACCTCCTGTTGAGATATGAGTAATCTTATCTTTATTGGGTAATTTTTTTATCACGGATAATGTGTCCCCACCACCCAAGACAGATACAGCGGATGGATTACTTATGATTGCATTGAAAATGGCAATGCTTCCCTTCGCAAACTGCGGATTCTCAAAATAGCCAACGGGCCCATTCCAGATAATTGTTTTCGCCTGTAAAATAATATCTGCAAACAACTTTTCGGTTTCTGGGCCAATATCAAGCGTTTCGTCTTCTATTCCAATGTCTTCCACTTTTTTTATTGTAGGTGCTGATTGTTCATCTGTTTTGACACCAATACGCCGGTCGATAGGAAGGATAATATGTTTTTTTTCTGTCGCTGCAAGATCCAATAATCGCTTCGCTTCTGGGATAAAGTCTAGTTCAACCAATCCTTTTCCAATTTCCATTCCTTTTGCTTTTAAAAAATTATTTGTCATCGCTCCTCCGATGAGAACGTAATCAGCGACGTTCATAAGCTTCTCGATAAGCCCTATTTTTGACGACACTTTTGCACCTGCGATAATTGCAACAACGGGCCTCTGTGGAGCCTCAATCACTTTTTTTATCATTGCTACTTCTTGCTTCAGAAGAAGGCCTCCATATGAAGCAAGAAAGGAAGCGACCCCGACTGTTGAAGCATGTGCACGATGAACACTACCGAAGGCATCATCCACAAACACCTCAGCTAAATTTGCAAGTTGTTTTGAAAAGATAGGGTCATTTTTTTTCTCCCCTTCATAAAAACGGGTATTCTCCAGAACAAAAATAGTCTTACTAGCCTTGGCAGACGACGCGTCTGCCAAGGCTGAATCAGTTAAAAAATCATTGACTAATCCAATTTTATAATCCGGGAAATATGTCTGTAACCGTTCTACAACAGGTTTCATCGAAAAAGCCATATCCCGCCCCTTGGGTTTTCCCAAATGGGACATCAGGATAAGAGCATTGTTTCCTTTGAGGAGTAATTGAAGTGTCGGAAGGGAGTTTTTAATTCTGGTATCATCATTAATCGTTCCATCTTTTTTGAAAGAAACATTGTAATCCACCCGAACCAAAACTTTCTTATTGGTAATTTCGACTTCGTCGATGTATCTTATCATAATCTTCGTTTGGAACTAATAATTTTAAATGTCTACCTATTTGTGGAGTATTTTTGCATATTTGACAGGAGACGCCCTGTTTGAGCACTCGAATTAACCTTGTGCGAGTTCGTCGGATGGAAAATACGCAAAAATACGGAACCTTTTATCACACGAAATCGCTCACCTTCTCCACCAAATCCGCGATTCTCTCCGAATATCCCCATTCATTGTCATACCACCCAAACACCTTTACTAAAGTCCCGTTTATCACTTTTGTGTAGCTTGAATCAAAGATGCTTGAGTGTTTGTCCCC
>JBBQLR010000084.1:0-1979 GCA_038328135.1 Patescibacteria group bacterium
TTTGTGCTACCAGATACCCTACTTTTTTGGGATTTTCAGAGACACCAATAATGGCAATTGACGAAGGATTAAAAAATGTATGAAGATCCATATAAATAGTATATACATACTAGAAGGAAAGATTGTGTGAGATTTTACCGCTGTGAAGTTGACTTTAGTTTATCAACCTTTCTCATAAGAGTTTCAAGCGATACATCTGCAGTAGCCTTCATATATACGGTAAGATCACGCTGGAGTGCATCAAAATCTGTTGAATAATCAGGATTAGTAGCGGTTTGCTTGCATCGATAAGCCGCAAGAAATTTGGGGGAACGTTCCACTTTTCTTTTGCCATTGAGGAACAATGAATACAATTTGACCTTTCCTGTGCGATAATCGTCCAACATTGAAGCATTATCAAAAGTTTTCATCAACGGTATAAAAGTGTAATCCATCATATCTTCTGCTAGAGTATCTAAAAAGAGCATTCGATAGAATTGATCTTCATTTTCCTGCAGGATGTTCTTAAACAAAAATTGAGAGTCCTCCCCATCAGATGGAATAGAATATTTTGTAGTTGATACAGGAATAGAAAAGCTCTCACTTTCTTTATTCAAATTTAGGGATAAATTGGTGATATTTTGCAATGCCTCTTCTGTTTTGGGTGCAAGCGACATTCCCTTCCTCACCCCAATCGTAAATGTCCCACCAAATCTGCCGATAATTAATTTTTCACGTTCGTCTTGGCCAAGCGAGGACCGAATTTTTTCCCAAACTGATTTAATAGCCATATCGGCATCTGCATAGGTCGTTTTCTCGTTTAATTCCTTAATAAACTTTAAGTCAATAGTAAACACTGAGCTAAATTCTTTTTCAGTAAGGAATTTCTGGAACTGATCCCGAGAATAGATGGCTTCTCCAATGAGCCGGTCAAAAAGCGAATTTTCCACCGTTTCAAGTAATACCCTTTGTCGTACATCCGAAGTTCCCCCTTTTTCATCATAAATGCGTGCCAAATCAAAATAGAATGCCAGTTCTGGATGTTGTTTTTTGATGTAATCTATATGTTGCTTTTGCGTCGTAAGCTCTTTTGGGTACCGTGAGGGTGAAGATGGGTAGTCTTTTCGATATTGGGCGAAATCAAGTTCACCTTGTGGTGAATATTTGCGCGTCACTTTCGTAAATTCTTCCTTCGTAAGAAGGAGCCCGCGCTCCAAATATTCTTGGAACATCTGGCGACGCTCCGACAAAAATGGCCCCTCATCGTGGGGAAACTCGATTACCTCCACAACGTCATGCTCCTTATTAATTTCTTTTAAGAGAATAGGCTCTTTTCGCACAACATCAGCTCCAGATGCATCTTTATATTTATAAAATGACTCATTTTTATCATCTGCTAACTGAGTTTGTATTTCCTTATATAAGTCTTTTCTTTGTTCTGGAGAAAAGCTTCCAAACAGGCCAATTACAAATTCATCACCCCCATAACGGCCAAGTTCCCATAATTTTTGTTCCTCCTTTAATTTCTCTTTGTTTGTGTATCCAAGCTTTTCGAATGCATTGCGGATTGCGCGGGAAGCTTTATTTATAAGGACGTCAGCTGGTTTATCCTGCTGCCCCCCCTAAGTCGAAATCAGCGCCTCTTAAATTACGAAGATCTATCATACCGATGGAAACATTATATTCACTCGGCCCACCTAGCGCTTTTTCTTGGCGAAATTCATCTTGTTTTCTGTGTTCTTCAAGCACCCGAGTAATAAACGCTGAGCGGGTAAGCATCGGCACTCCTTCTTCTTCAAATTGCACATCTTTACCTTCGTATTGAAAATGGCACGACCTGTTTTTCATCGTTCCCGGATCAAATAATTTTTCGAACAAACTATCGAATATGTTGGTAACCCCAGCATCAGGATTGGTGGTTGGAATTTCCAAAGCTTTAAGCTCATTACCATAGAGACGATAAAGAGCCCCTCTTTCCTCCTCTGTTATGGAGCTTGCAC
>JBBQLR010000085.1:0-1853 GCA_038328135.1 Patescibacteria group bacterium
TTTTTTAAATTCTTCGACGGTTTTTCCTACATCTCCCAGTCTTCTATTTTCTTTTTCAAAATAGGGTCGGTCAATATTGAGCGAGGAAACGATAGATTTAATGACTGTTTTTTCTGCCATCCCAAATTCCGTTTTTTCAAACAAAGGAGCTACTCTCCCCTGAAGAAGATATACTGTCTGACCAATTTCTTCAGCATTAAGTTCATTGAACAACTCCGCAAGGATGTGTGTTATTTCCAATCGTGAACTTTTCTGTTCAATGCGTTCGAAATATGTTGCGAGTCGGGAAAAGTACATGAATAGTATTGTATCGCATTCCTTATTTATTATCAGTATTACATCAACCACTGTATTACCGTCAAAACCCCAATCACACAAAGAACGGCAATAAACATCTCATCCATACTTTCATGGTTACATTTTTTTATCTATTGTACAAGCGATAATACCGCTAATGATATTTTTATATTGTCACGATAGGCTGTTTATAAAAAAAGCGGCTTATAAGCCATTGTGAAATAAATTGATATGGACGTATAGTGAAGTGTATGCTTGCACGAATATTCTCCGGCACTACAATCGGACTTGATGGTGTAATTATTGAAATTGAAGTTGATATCGCCAACAAAGGGTTTCCAACATTTAATTTGGTTGGTTTACCAAATAAAGCAATCGAAGAGTCAAAAGATAGAGTTCGTACCGCCATTTCAAACGTTGGGTTTGATATGCCCGACTCACGACTCACGGTAAACTTAGCCCCAGCCGATATCCCAAAAGAGGGTTCTAGTTTTGATTTACCTATCGCACTTGGAGTACTCACAGCAGCAGGTATGATTGATAAAAAGAGTGTCGAAAATAGTTTTTTCATCGGTGAACTATCGCTTGAAGGAACGATACGAGGAGTACCGGGCATCCTCCCCCTTACACTTTTAGCACGCGAGAAAAAAATGAAAACTATGTATGTTCCTACCCAAAATTGCTTGGAGGCGTCAGCAGTTGAAGGGATAACTATCATTCCTGTTTATAGTTTGGAAGAACTCATCCTTCATCTAAATGGACAAAAAATAATAGATCCCGCGCCCCCTCTTTCGCTTGACCAATTCAAATCAGATAATCTGATCGAGGTGGATTTTGAAGGGATACGAGGACAGGAAACCGCTAAACGGGCGCTCGAAATTGCCGCCGCGGGATTTCATAATATACAGAGGTTGTGGACTCAATACATCCAAGTGAACTCTCTGGGACCACTCCTTTTATATTTACCTTACGGTCCAAAACCGTAACAATTAGCTTTGCTTTCCTTAAGACTATCTGTTGTCTGATTGGGTCAATATCATTCAGAAGTGCTCTATATTCCTCAGCATACTTCTCAAAATCAATTGATTTTGGTATAGATATGACAGCTTGTGTTTGTGCATTATGGACCTTTAATTGTGTGCCTTCTAATTCCTTGCGTTCCTTAAGTATCTCGGCATTCTGCTCTTTTAACTGATCTAAAGAGATAGCTTCACTTCTAAATCCTTTTAATAAGTTGTTTTCTTCCGTTTTAAGACTTAATAGTCTTTGTTCAATATTTTTAGCTTGAAAATCTGAAGTATTTAGAGTTAGCGATTCTTTTTGCTTTTTTACTACCCATTTTCCAAATTGTTTCTTGATTAAGGTTGGATCAGATAGAAACTGAGAGACTGACTCCCAAACAATATGTTCTACAGTATCCGCTTTAATGATGCCTGACTTACATGGAGTTGGGGTATTAAGTTTACTTTTGTAGTAACAACGATAATATCGTTTACCATGACAAGGCATACCATACATAGAGCCCATTTCTTCGCCACAGTGTATTAAACCTTTTA
>JBBQLR010000086.1:0-1780 GCA_038328135.1 Patescibacteria group bacterium
AGTTATGATTTACAAATGGGTCTTTCTGAAGCCTTAAAACGAGCTGAATATATAATTGTCCCTTCTCGCAGAATCTTCAAAAATCACGCTGCAACAGAATACCCACAAATTGCATCCTATTATGCAGATTTATTTTCAGGAAGTGCAGGATTTGAAAAAGTAGCAGAGTTTTCATCATACCCTCAAATAAAATTCTTCGGCAAAACCATTATTGAGTTTCCGGACGAAGACGCAGAAGAAACATGGACAGTATTTGATCATCCAGTGATTAGAATATACAAAAGAGACTGGAGATTAGGGATTAGCGATTGGAAAAAAGAAAAGCAGTCTTTAAATTTTTCTAATTATAGAACTATGGATTATGTTTTGCCAGTTGCTAATCGCCAGTTACCAATCACATACCACCTTCTTATTGCCGATACTCCAGAAAAATGGGAGAAAGGGCTTATGTTCGTCAAAAACAAACAAGATATTGGAGGATTGGATGGCATGATCTTTTCTTTTCCAGACAGCCTTCCCCAGGCATTCTGGAATAAGAACACCCTCTCAGACTTGAAGCTTTATTGGATAGATAAAAAACAAGTTCTTGGCACCTCAACCATGCCTTCCATTGCTAAAACGGGGGGAATTATTACTACCTTTTCCTCTCCCTCCCATGCCGACACGGTGATTGAGATTATCAAATAGCCATTATTTATTAAGCGCCTCAAGTCCGGGAAGCGTACCTTTTTCGATGAGTTCAAGCATGGCTCCACCGCCTGTTGAAATATGGGTAATCTTTTCTTTATTGGGCAACTTCTTTACCACGGACAGTGTATCTCCTCCACCTAATACAGATACCGCGGATGGATTGCTCACGATTGCATTAAAAATAGAGATACTTCCCTTCGCAAACTGTGGATTCTCAAAATAGCCAACGGGCCCGTTCCAGATAATTGTTTTCGCCTGTAAAATAATATCTGCAAACAACTTTTCCGTTTCTGGGCCAATATCAAGCGTTTCGTCTTCTATTCCAATATCTTCCACTTTTTTTATTGTAGGTGCTGATTGTTCATCTGTTTTAACACCAATACGTCGGTCGATGGGGAGGATTATATGTTTATTTTCCTTCGCTGCAAGATCCAATAATCGCTTCGCTTCCGCGATAAAATCTAGTTCAACCAGTCCTTTTCCTATTTCCATTCCTTTTGCTTTTAAAAAATTATTTGTCATCGCTCCACCGATAAGAACATTATCAGCAATGGTCATAAGCTTCTCAATAAGCCCGATTTTAGATGACACTTTTGCTCCCGCAATGATTGCCACCACAGGCCTTTGTGGAGCCTCAATCGCTTTCTTTATCATCATCACTTCCTGCTTCAGAAGAAGACCTCCATAGGAGGGGAGGAATGATGTAACACCAACGGTTGATGCATGTGCCCGATGGACACTCCCAAATGCGTCGTCTACATAAATGTCAGCTAAATCGGCTAGTTGTTTTGAAAAGATGGGGTCATTTTTTTTCTCCCCTTCATAAAAACGGGCATTCTCCAAAACCAGAATCGTTTTATCTTTTTGGGAAGTAAATTGTTCTTTTTCCGTTAAGAAGTCATTCACCAAAATAACCTTATTTTCTGGAAAGTATGTCTGTAGCCGCTCTGCGACTGGCTTCATCGAAAAAGCC
Organism: Patescibacteria group bacterium; assembly: GCA_038328135.1. Classification (GTDB taxonomy): domain Bacteria; phylum Patescibacteriota; class Microgenomatia; order UBA1406; family GWC2-37-13; genus JAKBEU01. Next base: position 1,664 of record JBBQLR010000086.1, read on the forward strand.
ATATCCCGCCCCTTGGGTTTTCCCAAATGGGACATCAGGATAAGAGCATTGTTTCCTTTGAGGAGTAATTGAAGTGTCGGAAGGGAGTTTTTAATTCTGGTATCATCATTAATCGTT